>NZ_JBHSCH010000065.1:0-24047 GCF_042651065.1 Teichococcus aestuarii | reverse complement strand
GCGCGGCGTGGCGCAGCAGCAGGGCGTGGTGGCGCAGCGGCGCCTCGCCCGACACGGCGGCGCTCAATACACCATCTCCTCGGCCTCGCCCTCGGCCAGGCGCAGCTCGCCCTGCTGGGCCAGCTCCTTGGCCAGCGCCACCATGGCCATCTGCGCCTCCTCCACGTCGCGCAGCCGCGTGGGGCCGAGGCTCGCGATGTCGTCGCGCAGCATGCGGCCGGCGCGCTCCGACATGGCCTTGAAGAACTGCTCGCGCAGCGTCTCGGAGGCGCCCTTGAGCGCGATCACCAGCCGGTCCTTCTCCACCGCGCGCAGCAGCACGGCGATGCCGGCGGCATCGAGCCGCCGCAGATCCTCGAAGGTGAACATCAGCGAGCGGATGCGCGAGGCGGAATCGGCCGCGCGCTCCTCCAGCCCGGCCATGATGCGGCCCTCGGCGGCGCGGTCGAGGTTGTTCATGATCTCGGCCAGCAGCTCGTGCGAATCCCGCCGCGCGGAGCGGGCAAGGTTCGACATGAACTCGGCCTTCAGCGTGCGCTCCACGCCCTCCAGCGCCTCGGCCTGCGGGCTCTCCATGCGCAGCATGCGCATGACCACCTCCATGGCGAAGCCCTCGGGCAGCAGCGCCAGCACGCGCGCGGCGTGGTCGGGCCGCACCTTGGTCAGCACCACGGCGACGGTCTGCGGGTATTCGTTCTTCAGGTAGTTGGCGAGCACCGCCTCGTTCACGTTGCCCAGCTTGTCCCACATGGTGCGGCCGGCGGGGCCGCGCAGCTCTTCCATGATCTGCGTCACGCGGTCGCGCGGCAGGCCGCGCAGCAGCATCCGCTCGGTGGTCTCCCAGCTGCCGATCAGCGAGCCGGCCTGGCCGATCTGCTCGGCGAAGTCGCGGCACAGCGCCTCCACCGTCTCGGCCGAGACGGTGCCGAGCTGCGCCATGGCGGCGGAGACGTCGCGCACCTCGTCCTCATGCATGCGCGCGAGCAGGCGGCCGGCGCGGTCCTCGCCCAGCGCCAGCATCAGCGTCGCCGCCTTCTGCGGGCCGGTCAGGCCCAGGGTGTTGAACGCGCGGGTCAGGCTCACGGCTTGGCCTCCTGCGGGGTGAGCCAGCGGCGCAGCACCGCCAGCGTCTCATCGGGGTTGCGGTCCACCAGCTCGGCCAGGTTGTTCAGGCTGGAGACGCGGATCTGCCCCTGCACCATGGCCAAGTCCATCATCGGCTGGTCCGTCTCGATGGCGGGGGCGCCGCCCTCCGGCGCGGGCAGGCCGGGCGTGGCGCCCGTGCCGTCGGGCAGGGCGGGCGCCGCGGGCGGCGGCGCCATGCCGGCGATCAGCCGCTTCACCACCGGCCGCCCCAGCAGCAGCCCCACCAGCACCACCAGCGCCAGCAGGCCGCTCTCCACCAGCCGCACCGTCAGCGCGGGCGTCAGCGAGGCGAAGCCGAGGAAGCCGGACGGCGCCTCGCCCTCGGCGCCCTGGCCGGGGTCGGCGAAGCGCAGGGACACCACTTCCAGCCGGTCGCCGCGCGCCTCGTTGAAGCCGATGGCGCCGCGCACCAGCGCGCTGATCCGCGCCAGCTCCTCCGCCGTGCGCTCGCGGAAGCGGGGCGTGCCGCCCGGCGCCTCGGCAGGCTCCCACACCCCGTCGACCAGCACGGCGACGGAGAGGCGCCGCAGCATCGGCTGCTCGCGCAGCGTGCTGCGCGTGGTGCGGCCGATCTCGTAGTTGATGGTCTCCTCCTGCCGCTGCTCCTGCGTCTGCGGCCCGCCCTGGGGCGGCGCCGGCGCGCCGGGCAGCTGGTTGGCGACGGTGACGTTCTGCGGCTCGCCGCTGCGGTTGCTCTCGGTGGTGGAGCTCTGGCTGCGCGGCACCTGGTTGTCCGGGTCGAAGCGCTCCTCGGTCACCTGCACGCGGTCGAGATCCATCTCCAGCGTCGCCTCGGCGCGCACGCGGCCGGGGCCGAGGGTGCGCTCCAGCATCTCCTCGATGCCGCGCGCCATGCGCATCTCCTGCGCGCGGCGCAGCTCCTCGCGCGATTGCGCCAGCGCGCCGCCCGCCTCGCCGCCCTGCCCGCGCGAGAGCAGCTCGCCGCGCCCGTCCACCACCGCCACGTTCTGCGGCTTCAGCCCCGGCACGGCGGAGGCGACCAGCTGCAGCACCGCCTGCACGCCCTCGCGGTCCAGCCGCTGGGCGCCGCGCATCTGCAGCACCACGCTGGCCTGCGCCTCGCTGCGCTCGCGCGAGAAGGGCTCGCGCCGCGGCAGGGCCAGGTGCACGCGCGCCGCGGCCACGCCCTCCAGCGCGCGGATGCTGCGGGCGATCTCGCCCTCCATCGCGCGCAGGCGGTTGACGTCCTGCTGGAAGGGGGTGGTGGTCAGCCCGCCCTGGCGGTCGAAGATCTCGTAGCCGATGCTGCCGCCGCTCGGCAGGCCGTCCCGCGCCAGCATCAGCCGCAGCCGCGGCACCTGCTCCTCGGGCGCCAGGATCTCGGTGCCGTTGCGGCCGATGCGGTGCGGCACGCGGGCGCGCTCCAGCGCCGCCACCACCTGCGCCGCGTCACGCGGGTCAAGCTCGGCATAGAGCAGGGCCATGGGCGGGGTGGTGGTGCGCAGCACCATGTAGCCCAGCACGCCGAGCGTCAGCGCCGCCGAGAGGCCGAGCATGGCCAGCCGCGCCGGGCCAAGCGCGCGCAGCGAGGCAAGCAGGCGTTGCAGGCCCGCGTTCATGCGGCGCACCGCGCATCACGGCCCGCCGGCATCCCCGGCCGTGCCGTGGCCGCCCGCCCGGCTTCCGCCGGTCCTGCCATCGCCCGTTTTGGGCCGCCTGGTCGACGCATACGCCATGCTCTCCGCGCGCAGGGTTCTTCCCCGCGCCGCGAAACTTTCGCAGGGGCGTTGCCTGAATATTAACGGCGATGCGGCGCGGCGCGGTTTGCGCCGGCGGTGTGGCTTTCCGGTGCGTTACAGGCCGCGCAGCGCCTCCAGCCCGACGGTGAGGGCGCCAAGGCCGAGCTTCGGCCCTGCGCCGCTGCGGGTGATGCTGTCCACCTGGTCGGTCACGGTCACGTCCAGCGTGCTGCTGGCGACGCCGCGCGCATCGGTGCCGGCGACGGACAGCTTGTAGGCGCCGTCGGCGAGCAGGGCGCCGCGCGAATCGCGGCCGTCCCAGCGCCAGGCGGTGGCCGCCTCGCCCAGCGGCACGGCGGCCTGGCGCAGCACGGTGCCGGCGGCATCGGTGATGGTGACGAGCGCGCCGCTGGCGCCGCCGGCCTCCTTCAGCGCCGGCAGGTTCAGCTTCTGCGCGGTGCCATCCTGCAGCCCCACCGAATCGGTGGCCACCGTGATCTCCTGCCCCATCAGCGGCGCGGCGGTGAGCATGGCGGCGGCGTTCTGCAGCTCCAGCAGCGCCTCCATGTTGCGGTTGGTGGCGATCTGCTGCTCCACCGCGGCGAATTGCGAGAGCTGGGTGGTGAACTGGGTGGGATCGAGGGGCTGCAGCGGGTCCTGATTCTGCAACTGCGTCGTCAGCAGCATCAGGAAGCTCTGCATGTCCCCCGCCAGGCTGGTGGCGGCGTTGCCGCTGGCGGTGCCGCGCGCTGCGGTGGTGGCGGTGGTGATGGCGGCGCTGTCGGTGATGGCCATGGCGGGGCGCTCCGTCTTGGGGGCAGGAATCAGAGGGCGAGGTCGATCTGGCCGGCCATGCCGGCGCGCGGTGCGCCGGCGGGAGTGGCCAGGAGGGCGGAGGCCGGGCCCGCGCCGCGGCGGCGGCGGGCCATGGCGTGGGGCGGGCCTTCGCCCTCCCCGGGCGAACCGTCCTCCTGGCGCGGCGCGCCATTCCACAGTCCGAACTGCAGCGTCGCGCCCTGCTCGGCCGCCAGCCCGGCCTGCTGCAACACGGCCTGAATGGCGGGCGCGTCCTGCATCAGCTGCAGCAGGGTCTCCGGCCGCTCGGCGGCGAAATGCAGCGAGGCGGGTGTGTCCACACCCTTCTCCAGCGTGATCTCGATGCGCCCCAGCGCCTCCGGCTGCAGCGCCACGACGATGCGGGCCGGCGCGGTGGCCGTGGCCGGGCGGGTGGCGAGGGCAAGCAGCCCCTGCTCGACCTGCCGTACCGGCGGCGGCGCGGCGTGGACGGGCGGGGCGTGGACGGGCGGGGCGGCCGCGGGCGAGGCCACCGGCAGCGGCGCGGGCAGGGGAGCGGATGCGGGACCGGGCGCCGGACCGGACGGCGCGGCGTGCGGGGTTTCCGGAGCGGCGGCCATGGGCGCGGCCCCCGCCGCATCAGGAGAGGGAAGCGCTGCCGCGCCATCCTCCGCCGCGGAGGCCGCCATGCCCGTCATGTCCTGGGGGAAAGGGGGCGCTGCCACAGCAGGCTCCGCCGCGCCCTCCGCCAAGCCGGGCGACGGTGAGGAGGCCTGCGGGGCGGGCGGCAGGGCGGTGCCGGTGCGGCCACGCGGCTGGCCGAGGCCGGGTTCGGCCTGGCCGGCGACCTGCGCCGGCTGGACCCGCAGCGCGGCCGGAAGCGGCAGCCAGGCGGCGACGACGGGCGCCGCGCCGGGCACGGGGGCCGGCGGTTCCTGCGGCGGGGTATCCTGCCACAGCGGCAAGCCGTCCCGGCCGGGGGCGGCGCCGTTCGGGGCGGCGGGCGCCGTGCCGGCGGCCGGCGCCTCGCCCAGCGCCGCGAACAACGCCGCGAATGCTCCCTCGGCCCCGGCCGCGTTGGCGCCGGAGGGGCAGGGGGGCGGCGTCGGAAGCGCGGCGATGGCGGGCATCATGGGTGTGGGCCTGGAAGGATCTCGAAGCCTCCCCAGCAAAAGCGGGGCCAGAGCGCGGCCCGCGCCGCCAGGCCCCCGGACCCTGCCACATGGCGCCGCCACCCGGCAGAAACTGCCGGCCGCCCGGCAATCCCTGCCACCCGGACCCGGCACGGCGGCGCATCCGGCCCGCCGGCAGGCTGGCATGGCGGTTGCAACCGCCTTGCCTCATCCGGGCCGCGGCATTGCCGCACAGGCCCCTGGCCCGCTGCAAGGAACCCCGCGGATGTCGCTGTTCGGCTCCATGACCACCGCCATCTCCGGCATGAACGCGCAGGCGCGCGCGCTCGGCCACATCTCGGACAATGTCGCCAACAGCCAGACCATCGGCTTCAAGCGCACCGACACCAGCTTCGCCAACCTGCTGACGCAATCGAACGAGCGGAGCCACGCGCCGAGCGCGGTGGTGGCCACGCCGAGCGCCACGGTCTCGCTGCAGGGCTCGGTGGAGACGGTGGAGAACCCGCTCTCCCTGGCGCTTTCCGGCAATGGGCTGTTCAGCGTGGCGCAGGCCGCCGGCCGCAATGCCGACGGCTCTCTGACCTTCGACACCCAGCCGCTCTTCACCCGCGCCGGCGACTTCCGCAAGGACAGCTCGGGCTACCTGGTCAATGGCAGCGGCTATGCGCTGCAGGGCTGGGCCGCCAACGCGGCGGGCGAGGCGCAGCAGGGCGTGCTGGCGCCGGTCCGCATCAGCGATGCGCCGCTGCCGGCCACCGCGACGCGCACCGTGACCCTGAACGCCAGCCTGCCGAAGGGCGCCGCCGCCCCCATCCAGAGCCAGGTGCAGATCTACAACGCGGCCGGCGAGCAGCAGACGGTGAACCTGACCTGGACGCGCACCGCCGACAATGCGTGGAATGTCGCGGGAACGACGGCGGAGGGCGCGGCGCTCGGCGAGGCGAACCTCGCCTTCGACGCGAATACCGGCGCGCTCACCAACAATCCACCGCAGGCGGTGCTGGGCGCCGGGGACGCGGCGCTCACCCTGAACCTCGCCAACCTCGCCCAGGGGCCCGTCGCCGCCTACGAGCAGCGCAGCGTCACCGTCGACGGCAGCCGCGCCGGCGCCTTCCGCTCCGCCGCCATCCGCGACAATGGCGATGTCGTCGTCAGCTACGACAACGGACAGAGCCGTACCGTGGCCAAGGTGCCCGTCGTCACCTTCACCAATCCGGACGCGCTGCAGCGGATGGACGGCCAGGCCTTCGGCATGACCGCGGAGGCGGGCACCATGCAGGTGCAGGCGGCCGGCACCCAGGGCGCCGGCACCCTTGCCAGCAGCGCGGTGGAGCGCTCCAACGTGGACATCGCCGCCGAGTTCTCGAAGCTGATCGTGGCGCAGCGCGCCTACACCGCCAACACCCGCATCGTCACCACCAGCGACGAGATGCTGACCGAGACCATCAACATGCGCCGCTGACGCGGCGCACGGAAAGCCGGGCGCCGCCGCTGCGGCGGCGCCCGGCTCAGGCGGCCGCCGCCGCCTCGTTCAGGGTGGTCTCCAGCGACTGGAAGCTCGGCATCAGGTCGGAAGGCACGGTCTTGCGGCCGACCTCCACCGCCACCTGCGGCGCGTTGCCGTGCAGGTGGGCGACGAGCACGGCGCGCACCACCTCCAGGTACTTCGCCTCCTCCATCACCACAGCCTTCAGCTTGCTCGCCAGCGGCCCCACCAGCCCGTAGGCCAGCAGCACGCCGAGGAAGGTGCCCACCAGCGCGCCGCCGATCATGGCGCCCAGCACCGCCGGCGGCTGGTCGATGCTGCCCATCGTCTTGATGACGCCGAGCACGGCGGCGACGATGCCGAGCGCCGGCAGCGCATCCGCCACGCTCTGCAGGGCGTGGGCGGCGTGCAGCTCCTCCTCGCGGATCTTGCGCAGCTCGCGCTGCATCACGTCCTCGATCTGGTGCGGGTCGTCGGCGTTCATGCCGATCATGCGCAGATAGTCGCAGATCAGCGCGGTGGCATGGCGGTCGGCCAGGATGCGCGGAAAGGCGGTGAAGATGCTGCTCTCCTCCGGCTTCTCGATATGCGGCTCCAGCCCCACGGCGCCCCGCGTCTGCGCCACGCGCAGCAGGCGGTGCAGCAGCGTGCACAGGTCGAGATAATCCTGCCGCCCGTAGCGCGCGCCCTTGAGCGCCTTCGCCAGCCCGCCCAGCGTGTGCTTCACATGCGCCATGGAGTTGGACATCAGGAAGCTGCCCACGGCGGCGCCGCCGATGATGAGCATCTCGAAGGGCAGGGCATGCAGGATCGGGCCGAGCTTGCCGCCCGCCGCCAGATAGCCGCCGAACACGCAGGCGAGCACGACGCCGAAGCCGGCGAGCAGGATCATCGGGAAGCTCCGGGGTCGGCGGGGCGTGGTGTCTCGGGCAGCGCCACCAGGATGGAGGCGCGGCGGTTGGCGGCATCCTCCGGGCGCTCGGGGCGCAGCAGCTCCCGGTCGGCGCGGCCGGTGACGGCGCGGATGCGCTCCTCGGCCACGCCCGCCTCCACCAGCAGGCGGCGCGTGGCGCCGGCGCGCTCGGCCGAGAGGTCCCAGTTGGAGCGGTCGGCATTGCCGCGGAAGGGCGTGGCGTCGGTATGGCCGCTGATGTCGACAGGGTTCGGCAGGCGCGCGACGACGGCGGCGACGCGCATCAGCAGCGCGCGGCCACGGGCATTGGGCGCCGCCTGGCCGGCGGCGAAGACCGGCTGGCCCTCGGCGTCGACGAGCTGGATGCGCAGCCCCTCGCGCACCTGCTCCAGCATCAGCTGCGGCGCCAGCTCGGCAAGCTGCGGATCGTCGGCCACGCTGCGGCGGATCTCGGCCGCGGCGCGGTCCAGCGCTTCGCGCTCCAGCGCCTCGCGTTCCGGGCCGTGCGTGGCGGCGCCGGGCGGCGGCGCGGCCTGCGCCTCCTGCTCCGCCGTGGCGACAACCCGCCGCGCCATCGCCATCTCCGGCGCCGGGCGGCGCAGCGGGTAGGCCGAACGGGCGGCTTCGGGAGGCAGCGTGTCCTCCTCGTCCTGCTCGGTCATCTCTGCCGGCAGGGGCATGGCCGGCAGCGCCATCTGCACGCCGCCCGAGGGTGGCGTCTCCCCGGCCAGCGTGCGGTCACTGTTCATGGTGCGGCCGCCGAAGGGCTCGCCGGAGCCGGACGCCGCGCGGCCGAGGATGTTGGTGGGCGCGAAATAGTCGGCCAGGCCGCGCCGCTGCGCGTCGGTCGTAGCGTTGATCAGCCACATCAGCAGGAAGAACGCCATCATCGCCGTGACGAAGTCGGCATAGGCGATCTTCCAGGCGCCGCCATGGTGGGCGTGCTCCTCGCCCTCCTCCTCGCGGCGGATGACGATGGTGGGGGAGGGGTCCCCTTTGCCAGGTCGCTTGGCCATTCACGAACTCCTGCCGCGCCCCCGTGGCGGGGGCGCGGGGAAGCGGTCTGTCAGGCCACGGCCGCGGCGAACGCCTCGGGCAGCAGATGGGCGCGGCGCTGGCGCGGCTGGCCGGCGAAGAAGCGCTGGCGGGCCTGGGCCACGTCGGCCTCCGCCGGCTCGCGCAGCACATAGCCGCTGCCCCAGACGGTGCGCACGATCTCCGCCGCGCCGGCCGCGGCCAGCTTGCGCCGCAGCTTGCAGACGAAGACGTCGAGCACGCGCACATTCGGCCCTTCGTTCAGGCCATAGGCGCGGCTCATGAACTGCTCCTTGGTGAGCAGCATGCCGGGGCGCAGCATCAGCGTCTCCAGCACCTCGAACTCGCGCGCCGTCAGGCGCACATGCCGCCCATCGACCATGACATGGCGCTGCGCCTGGTCGAGGGTGACGTTGCCGCAGTTCAGCACGGCGGAGGCATGGCCCAGCACCCGGCGCTGGATGGCCTGCAGCCGCACCACCAGGAGCTGCGTGCTGACCGGCATGGTCAGCACGTCGTCGGCGCCGTGATTGAAGGCGGCCTGCTCCTCCTCGACGCGCAGCCTGCTGGCGAGGATGACGACCGGCACCCGCAGGCCGCGGCCCCGGATCTCCCGCAGCACGGCGATGGCCTCCGCCGCGTTGTCGTTGGCCTGCAACACGATCGCGTCATAGGGACCGCTGAACTGGGCGATGGAAGCAGTCTCGCAGAATGGCGTCGCCACGTCGCAGACATGACCCAGCCGGGTGAGGTCGCGGTGCAAACCCTGCGGGGAGGCGAGGAGAGAAGCGGCGAGGATAAGCATGCCAGTCCTTGCGATTTTCGCTGCGAACGGGAGGTCCGGGCCGAGGCTCCACAACCATTGAGCGAGCCTCACAATTTAGCGATCTATGGCCTTTCAAAAATTTGCGCAAGCAGAGGTTGCAGGGGATCAAGCAACACAACGGCCATATGTGCTTTTTCGGCACTATCCATATGGTTGATAGAAATTGCACTCTAGGTTGTATTGCGTAGGATCTACTTCATGCGCCGGGAAGGCGCTTCGCCATCTCGATGCGCAGGCGCAGGGCCAGGGCGGGGCCGTCGGGCCCCAGGGTCGGCGTGCCCTCCAGCTCCCGCGCCAGCGCGGACAGCTCCGCCGGCGCGGGCACCTGATCACCTAGGCCCAGGGCGAGCAGCTGGAACCGGCGCAGCATGTCCGCCGCTTCCTCCAGCACGGCCCCGGCCGGGCGCCTCCGGCGGGGCAGATCCTGCTCTTCCGCCTGGATTCCCAGCAGCGACAGAGCCCCTACCGCATTTGCCTCCTGCGGCCCGTCCGGGGCGGAAATCCGGTCTCCGCCCGGCATCCCGCCGCGCAGGCTGAAGGCTCCTCCAGGCCCGGCCGGGCGGCGCCGCGCTGCTGGACCCGTGGGACCCAGAGCGGAAGGAGGCAGGAAGGGCGGCACCAGGGACATGGGCGGGACAGACCGGTTGTGGCGGAGCGAGCCATGAAGTTGCGTGAATTTCTTAGCGATCTATGAATCCGGCCCTATGCAACCCAGGGTGGCGCCTTTTTCTGGCACAGACCTTGCTGTCAGAAGCGGCATGAGCCGCCATTTTTCCCTTTCTGGTTTTGTTCAACTTGCCGTGTTGGCTCTGCTCCTGCTGCCCAGCGTGAGCATGGCGGCAACTGTAAGTTGTCGTGAGGCGATTGTGCAGGCGGAGCGGGATTACAACCTGCCGCCGCGCCTCCTCGCGGCCATCGCGCGCGTCGAGTCCGGGCGGAGAAATCCGGCGACGGGGCAGGTGGACCCCTATCCCTGGACCATCAACGCGGAAGGGCGCGGCAGCATGTTCCCCTCGCGCTCGGCAGGAATTGCCGCGGTGCAGGAATTGCAGGCCGGAGGCATGCGCTCGATCGACGTGGGCTGCATGCAGATCAACCTGCGCCACCACCCAAGGGCCTTCGCCAGCCTGGAGGAAGCCTTCGACCCCCTGGCCAATGCGCGCTACGCCGCCCGCTTCCTGCGGGAGCTGATGGACGCCAAGCAGGACTGGCACCGTGCCGCCGCGAGCTACCACTCGCAGAACCCGCAATTCGGCGAGCCCTACCTGGCCAAGGTGCTGGCCGCCTGGGAGGATGAGAAGCGCCTGCCGGATGCGGCGCCGGCCATGGGCCTCGCCCAGGCCGTGCCGCCGGCGGGGCAGGGCGCGGTGGGGGGCGGCTTCTTCCTGGGCGCGGGGGAGGGCACGGCGCGCGGCCTGGCCGCCTACCGGGCCGCGCCGGTGCCGGTGGCCGGGGCATCGCGCCGGGTCGTGCAGGCCGCCTCGGTGGTGGCCCCTCCGAAGGGGGCTCCTTCGGCCGCGGCGCCGCAGCCCGTGCCGCGGGCGCTGCCCTTCTTCTTCCTCGCCTCCAGCCCGGCGCCCGCCGCCAACTGAGGCGCGGCGCCCGGCCTCAGCGCAGGAAGTTGGCCAGGGACATCTCGCCCAGCATGGCCAGGCTCTTGTAGCTGGCCTGCAGCTGGGTCTGGATCGCCTGCATGCGCACGAAGGCCTCGGCAGGGTCCACCGCTTCCAGCGCGCCCACCTGCAGCTCGAGCTGCCCCGCCACCTCGCGGTTCTGCGCCGCGACGCCTGCCAGGCGCTGCTCGGTGTTGCCCAGCGCGCCCGCCTCGCCATTCACCCCGTCGGCGGCGGCACGCAGGGTGCGCACGGTGCCCTGCAGCAGCGCCGCCACATCGGCTTCCGCCGGCGCGGCGTCGAGGTTGGCCAGCACGCTCAGCCCGTGCAGCAGGTCGCGCGCCCAGGAACCGGTGCTGTCCTCGCCGGGGCGGGCACCCGTGGCATTGCGGTTGGCGTAGAGCCCGAGCTCGATTCGCACCCCCTCGCCCAGCGTGACGCCCGGGCGCGGGTCGTCAATCTCGCCGCGCGCGGCGGCGCTGGCATGGGCGGAGAAAGGGGTGATGCCCGGCGCGTCGCTCGCGGCCAGGGCACGGGTCTCGGCCAGCACGGCGGCGGCGTCGTCCTGCCCCAGCCGGGCCATGGCCGCGCGGGTGCCGGCATAGAGCCCGGTCTGCTGGATCTCGCCGGGGTTGACGATGGGGCTGCCCGTGGGGTCGCTGCCGCCGAACAGCGCCTCGCCCTGGTAGCGCTCGCCGAGCAGCCCGGCCACCTCGGCCAGGGCGGCGCGGGCATTCTGCGCCACCATGGCGCGGTCCGGCCCCAGCGTGCCGAGCGCGCTGCCGGCCGCCTCGGCCATGCCGTTGGCGATCTCGGAGAAGCGGCCGAGCACGGTCTGCGTATAGGCCAGCTTCGCGCCGGCGGTCTCGGCGCTGGTGGCCAGCGTCTCGCGGCGCGACCATTCGGCGCGCAGGTCGACCGAGCGGCGCGCATCGGCGCCCAGCCCGGCATAGCTGTCGGCCCGCTGGCCGGAAGCGGCCTGGCGCGTCGCCTCGTCGAAGCGCGCGCGCAACTGCGCCGCCGCCAGCATCGTGCTGTCCAGGCTCCGGAAGCCGCTGATCGCCATGGGCCGCGCCCCTCCTTACCGCACCGTCGCCAGCAGCGCGTCCCACATGCTCTGCACGACGGACATCACCCGTGCATTGGCGGCATAGGCATTCTGCAGCTGCACCATCGCCGCCATCTCGGCATCGACATCGACACCCTCGCGCGCCTGCACCATGGCATCGAACTGCGCCCGCACGGCGCCGGACTGCGCGGCGGCGGCCGAGGCGGCATCGGCCTCGGCGCTCTGCCGCCCCAGGGTGGCGGCGGCGTAGTCGCCGATCCGCTGCGCGCCGCCGGTGCCGGTGGCCAGCGTGCCGCCCGGGCCGAGATTGTTGCCGGCGATCGCCGCATGCGGCATGCCGGCGGCCGATTCGAGACCGAAGGCGTAATCGCCCACACGGTTGAGCAGGGCGGTGTAGCCGCTCGGCCCGCCCGCCGGGTTGGGCGGGAACCCGCCCGAATCGGGCGTGCCGTCGCGCAGCAGCGCCGGGTTTACGGCGATGGCCGGGTTGACCGCCATCCGCCCGGCGAAGCCGGCGATGGCCGGGCCGGCGCCCGCGGCGGCAGGGTCGGGAGGGGCGCCGCCGCCGGGCTCGGTGAACAGGCGCAGCCCCTGCTCCTCCAGACGGTGCGCCAGGGTGGCGGCGGTCATGTCCAGCTCGGCCTGCATGCGCGGCAGCGTCTCGTCGCGCAGGGCGAAGCCCTCGCCGATGCGGCCGCCGAGCGCCGCGCCATCGGCCAGGTTCATGCCGTTCAGCGTCAGCCCGGGCAGGGTGCCAGCCGGGGCGCCGTGGTAGCTGCCGGCCGTCACCGTGGCATCGGCCAGGGCGAAGGGGCTGGCCTTGGGGTCCAGCGGCAGGGTGTGGCCGCCCGGCAGCATCAGGGTGACACCGCCATTCTCCGCCGCCAGCGGCGTTACGCCGACCAGGGTGGAGAGGCTGGCCACGGCGGCGTCGCGCTGGTCCTGCAGGGCGGCGGCGCCGCGCCCGGCGGCGGTCTCGTTGCGCACCAGGATGTCGAGGCGCGCGATGTCCTGCAGCAGGGTGTTGGCGCTGCCGACATCGGCGCGCAGGCCGTCCTGCACGCCCTGGCGGGCGCGGTCCAGGGCGCCGCCAAGCGCGTTCATCCGCCCGGCCAGCGCACGCGCCGACTCCAGCGTGGCGGATTGCGCGGTGCTGTCGGCCGGGCTGGCGGCGAGGCTGGCGAAGCTGTCGCGCAGCGCGCCGATCAGCCCGGCCGGGCTGGTGCCGTCCGCCGGATCGCCCAGCAGGCGGGAGAGGGCGCCGAGCGTGTCGCTGCGCAGGCCGGCGGCGGCTTCCTCGGCGGCGGCGCGGCGCGCCTCCAGCCGCAGCGCCGGGTCGATGTCCCGCCGCGGGTCGAGCGCCCGCACCCCGCCGGTGAGGAGGGATTGCCCCTCCACCTGCTTGCGGGTGTAGCCGGCCACGCCGGCACCGGCGACATTCTGCGCCGCCGTGCCGAGTTGCCGGCTCGTCAGCCGCAGGCCGCTGCTGGCGGTGAGGAGCGCGCTATCGAGGCTCATGCCGCGCATCACAGCCGGCAAATGTTAACCGCATGCGTCCGGCTCCGCTCACTCGGCCTGCAGGGCGCGGCCGCTGAGATGCCCCGGCAGCCGGCCGGGCCGGCCGAACAGCCAGCCCTGGCCGTAGCGGGCGCCGAAGCCCAGCGCCACGGCGGCATCCGCCTCGGTCTCGATCCGCTCCGCCACCACCTCGGCGCCGAGGGCATGGGCCAGCTCCACCAGCGCGGTGACGAAGGCGCGGTCCTCGGCGCGGGCGGGGCCGTCCAGCCCGGTGACGAGCCGGCCATCCAGCTTCACCAGCGCCGGGCGCAGCAGGCGGAGATAGCTCAGCCCCGCCGCGCCGGCGCCGAAATCATCGACGCAAAGCACCACGCCACGCTCGCGCAGGGCGGTGCAGGTGGCGGCGGCGGCCACCTCGTCCTCGATCTCGGCGGTCTCCGTCACCTCCAGCAGCAGGCGGCGCCGCAGCGCCGGCGGGGCGGCGTCGAGCAGCGCCAGCAGCCGGGCGCGGAAGCCGCCATCCTGCAGCGACAGGCCGGAGATGTTGCAGGCCAGGCGCAACGCCGTGTCGCCCTGCTCCATCGCCAGCAGGGTGGACTGCACCACGGCCAGGTCGAGCTCCACTGCCAGCCCCAGCATCTCCGCCAGGGTGACGAAATCCTGCGGGCTGTGCGGCACGCCGGGCTCGCCGGGCCAGGGGCGGATCAGCGCCTCGTAATGCGCCGCCGGCCGGCCCTCGCGGCCGAGTGCGACGATGGGCTGGTAGGCCAGGGAGAAGCGGCGGCCGGCGCCGGCGCGGCCGCGCGCCGCGCTGCGCCGGCTGGCGGCGGCGACGAAGCCGTGCAGCCCCTCCTCGAACCCCGCTCTTGCCAGGGCCGCGGCCCCCCCCTGCGCGAAGGTGCCGAGCGCCAGACGCAGCGCGCGCACCGCCTGCGGCCCGCTCAGCCCGGCCGACTCGGGGTCCGCCAGCGGCAGGGTCTGGGCCGAGACGGCCGCCCCCGACAGACCGGCGGCGCCGAGGATGGCCTGCAGCCGCTCCACCACCGCGCCGAGGCTGGCATCGCCGGCGGGGCCGAGCACGCCGAAGCGCCCCGGCGCCAGCTGCGCCGCCACGCCATCCGGGCCGGCATGGTCGGCCAGGGCGGCGGCCACGTCGCGCGCCAGGGCGGGGCGGGGGGAGATCCGCCCGTCGGCGCCGGAGAGTTCCATCAGCGACAGCACGGTGCCGGCCTCGCCCTCCCGCAATGTCGCCTCGGCGCGGCGGGCCAGCAGGCCGGGCTCGCCAGGGGCGGGAGAAGGCGCCGGCGCAGGGCAGGGCTCCGCCGCCTGCGGCATGGCCATCGGCTCGGGCAGGGCGGTGAAGCACAGCGCCAGCCGCGCCCCGGGCAGGCGCAGCCCGTTGAGCAGCTGGGGCGGATGTCCGGGGCAGGCCAGCCGCAGCACCAGCGGCGGCAGCCGGCCCTCGGCGGCCAGCCGCGCCAGGGCATCCTCCAGCCTCGGGCGGTCTTCCGGCGCCACCAGGGCGCGCAGCGGCCCGCCCAGCGCCGCCGTGCCCAGCCGCGGCAGCAGCGTGCCCGCCAGGAAGGCGATCTGGCCGCCAGGGTCCGTCTCTACCATCAGCCCGGCGGCGGCGAAGGCGAAGGCGGCGAGGCGGTCGGGGCCGGCCTCGTCCGTGGCGGCGGAAGGCGGCGGCCGCAGCGCCGTCTCAGCCACCACCGGCGAAGCCCTGCACCAGGCTGCCCGAGACCAGCCGCCAGCCATCGACCATGACGAAGAACACCAGCTTGAAGGGCAGCGAGATGGTGGGGGGCGGCAGCATCATCATGCCGAGGCCCATCAGCACGCTGGCCACCACCAGGTCGATGATGAGGAAGGGCAGGAACAGCAGGAAGCCGATCTCGAAGGCGCGGCGCAGCTCGCCCACCATGAAGGCGGGCACCAGGGCGCGCCAGGG
Organism: Teichococcus aestuarii; assembly: GCF_042651065.1. Taxonomy (NCBI): domain Bacteria; kingdom Pseudomonadati; phylum Pseudomonadota; class Alphaproteobacteria; order Acetobacterales; family Roseomonadaceae; genus Roseomonas; species Teichococcus aestuarii. The sequence continues at coordinate 8,859 of NZ_JBHSCH010000065.1, read as the reverse complement.
CGTCTGCTCCGGCGCGGCCACCTCGGGCATGCGGCCAAGCTCCAGGAAGAGCGCGATGTCCTCATCCCGCGCATTGGCCAGCATGAAGCCGCGGAACGGCTCGGCGGCGGCGCGCAGCCCGGCCATCTCCTCGATCTGCCCGGCCGCCATGGGCTGCAGCCCTTGGCTCCAGGACTGCTCCAACACCGGCTGCATGACGAAGAAGGTGAGGAACAGCGACAGCCCGATCAGCACCGGGTTGGGCGGGATGCCGGGCGCGCCGAGGGCGCTGCGCAGCAGCGACAGCACGATGGCGATCCGCGCGAAGGCCGTGGCCATCACCAGCAGCGAGGGCGCCAGCGAGAGCAGGCCGATCAGCGCCGTGAGCTGCACGAGTCGCGCGGTGGCCCCGGCGCCGCCCGCCCCCAGGTCGAGATTGAGGCTCTGCGCCAGGGCCGGGGCCGGCAGCAGAGCGAGGGCAAGCGCCAGGAAGACGGCAAGGCGGCGCATCAGCGTGGCTCCGCTGCGGCGCCGGCGCCGGCGCCGGGCGTGGCGCTGAGCAGCAGGTCCTGCGGGCCGCCGGTCAGCACCAGCAGCTCGCGCCCGTCGCAGCGCAGCAGCAGCAGGCGGCGGCGCGGGTCGATCGGCAGGCTCTCCAGCAGGGCCAGGCGGCGCGGCGGGGCGCCGCTCCCCCGGCGGCCGGCAGCCGCCAGGCCAGGCGCCAGGCCCAGGCGGCGCACCACCTGGCCGGCCAGCACGACCAGACCCAGCACCACCACCAGCGCCACCAGGGCACTCAGCGCCAACTCGGAGTTCATCGCGGCACCGGCCTCCTGCCTCGCCCAGACCGCCCCGCGGAAGGGAGCCGGCGGGGCGGCCTTCTGCCGCGCCGCGGCTGCGGGACGGCGGGAAGGGAGCAAGAAGCCGTTGACGTGTTGTTAACGGTTCTCGCGATCCGGAGAGAACCGTCTCCCGCGCTCAGGCCCGCAGGGAGAGCGCCAGGGGTGCCGCGCCGGCCGTCCCCGCGGGGCCGTAGCCCTGCGTGGCGGATGCCGCCTGCCCGGCGGCGCGCGCCATGGTCTCGATCACCCGCGCCTGCACGGCCAGGGCCTGCTGCAGCATGGCGCGGTTGGCCTCGACACCCGCCCGCAGCCGGTCCACCAGCAGGGCGAGGTCGGCGGCCACCGGCCGCAGCGCCTCGGGCGGGATGGCGGCGCGGGCCGCCAGGAAGGCCTCCAGCGCCGCCTGCTTCGCCCCCCCCAGCGTGGCGGCGGCGGCGAGGTCGCGCGCCGCCAGGGCACGGGTCTCGGCTTCCAGCGCCGCGGCCAAGTCCAGCGCGGCGCGCTCCAGCGTGGCGATGGCGCTCATCGGCCGCTGCCTCCCGCCGGGGCCTGCGGCCCGATCTGCGGGCCAGCCTGCTGCGGGCCGGCCTGTGCCTCCGCCTGCAGGCGCTGCATCTCGGCCAGCACCGCGGCGCCGAGGCCCACGCCGCCGGCCTTGGCCATGGCGCGGCCGAACTGCTCCACCAGCATCGGGCGCCACTGCGCCTCGGCATTGCCGCCGCCGAAGGGGCCGTCGGTTGCCAGGGTCTCGAACATCGGCTGCAGCAGGGCGCCGAGCACCTGGGCCTCGAAGGCCTCCGAGGCGCGGCGCTGCGCCGCCTCGGTGCCGCCGCGCGGCGCGGCGGGCGCGGCGAGCGGCGACAGGGCGGGGAGGGGCTGGGTCATGCGGTCTCCCATGGCGGTGTGGCTCACCGGACCTCCAGATCGGCCTGGAGGGCGCCGGCGGCCTTGATGGTCTGCAGGATGGAAATCATGTCGCGCGGGCCGATGCCGAGGTTGTTCAGCCCGCGCACCAGCTCGTCGAGCGAGACGCCGCCGCGCAGCACGCTGAGCCGGCGCTCGGACTGGTCGTCGATCTCGATGCCGGTGCGCGGCACCACCACCGTCTCGCCGTTGGAGAGCGGCCCGGGCTGGCTCACCTGCGGCGCCTCGGTGACGCGGATGGCGAGGTTGCCCTGGGCGATGGCGACCGTGCTGATGCGCACATCCGCCCCCATGACGATGGTGCCGGAGGCCTCCTCGATCACCACCCGCGCGCGCTGGTCGGGCTCGACGCGGAGCTGCTCGATCTCGGTCGCGAACCCCACCGGGTCCCGCCCCGCGAGGGAGACGACGACGGTGCGCGGATCCATCGCGCTGGCCGCGCCGGCGCCGGCCAGGCGGTTGATGGCGTTGGCGATGCGGCGGGCCGTCGTCAGGTCCGGGTTGCGGAGCGAGAGGCGGAGCTGGGACTTGCCGGCGAAGGCATAGGGCACCTCGCGCTCGACGATGGCGCCGTTGGCGATGCGCCCCGAGGTCGGCACCCCGCGCGTGACGGAGCTGGCGGCGCCCCGCGCGGCGATGGCGCCGGTGGCCAGCGCGCCCTGCGCCACGGCATAGACCTCGCCATCGGCGCCGAGCAGCGGCGTCACCACCAGCATGCCGCCGGTGAGGTTGGTGGCGTCGCCCAGCGCCGAGACGGTGATGTCGATGCGCGTGCCGGTGCGCATGAAGGGCGGCAGGTTCGCCGTCACCATCACCGCCGCCACGTTGCGCGTGTCGAGCTGCCGCTCCTGGTCGCGCGTGTTGACGCCGAGCCGCTCCAGCATGCCGATCAGCGATTGCCGGGTGAAGACGGCGGTGCGCAGCCGGTCCCCCGTGCCGTTCAGCCCGACCACGAGCCCGTAGCCGACGAGCTGGTTGTCGCGCACGCCCTCGATGTCGGCGATGTCCTTGACACGCATGCCGAAGCCGGCGCCGCGCTGGGCCAGGGCGGGCGCGGCGGCGAGGAAGGCCAGCAGCAGGAGCAGGAGCAGCGTGGGGGCGAGGCGGCGCATCACGGGGCGCCTCAGAACGGCAGCACGATGTCGAGGAACTGCTGGCCGTAGCGCGGCGTCTGCACGTCGCTCACCGTGCCGCGGCCGCCATAGGCGATGCGCGCCTCGGCCAGCCGGTCGTGCCGCACCGTGTTGTCGCTGCCGATGTCCTGCGGGCGGGCGATGCCGCTCACCTGCAATTCGCGCAGCTCGTGGTTCACCCGCACCTGCTGGCGGCCGGCCACCACCAGGTTGCCGTTGGGCAGCATCTGCACCACCGTCGCGGCGACGCGCAGCGTGACGCTCTCCGTCCGGTCGATGGACCCCTCGCCGCGGCTGACCGAGCCGCTCTCGGCGGTCAGCAGGTTGCCGCCGGCGGCGGCGCCGGGCAGCCGGGTCTGGTAGCCGAACAGGCGCGGCAGGCCGAGATCCTCGCTGTTGGTGCGGCTGCGCTCGGTGCTGTTCTCCAGCCGCGCGCGGTCCTGGATCTGCACCAGCAGCGTGACGAGGTCGCCCACCTGGGCGGCGCGCTGGTCGCGCAGGAAGGTGCGGCTGCCGGGGCGCCAGAGGCTGTTGCCCTCGGCCACCGGCGCGGCGGGGGGCGGCATCGGCATCGAGATCTGCCGCCAGGCCGGCGCGGCGGTCGGGCTTTCCATCGGCGCCATCTCGGGCGCGCGGCCGATCTCGGAGAGGCGCGAGAAATTGTCGCAGGCGGCAAGGCCGAGCAGCAGCGGCAGCAGGCGGAGGGAGCGGGACATGACCAGGATTTTTCCGGTGCAGATTCAGGGGTCGGCGTCGGGTTCGGGCGCGTCAGGGCCAGGCGGCGCGGCGGGGCGGCACGGCGGCGGTCGGGGCGGGCAGGGGGCCGAGGGCCCGGGCGCGGTCCGGGCCCAGCACCTCGGCCAGCACCGTGGCGCCGGTCGCCAGGTTCAGCACGGTGATCGTGGCGCCCGGCGCGCCATCCTCCAGCGCGCGGCCCTGCGCGGTGATGGACAGGCCCGGCGCGTCGTGCAGCAGCAGCACGGGCGCGTCCTTGCGCAGCGCCGGCGGCGGCGCGAGATCGGCCAGCGGCACGGGCTGGCCGGCGCGCAGCGCCCGCACCAGCCGCTGCCCCGCCACGGCCTCGACGCGCTCGGCCATGCCGGGGCGCACCTTCTCGGCCGGCAGGCGCTGGGGGCGCAGGTCGCGCGCCGAGAGCACCTCGCCGGCCCGCAGCGGCCGGGTGGCCACCACCACACCGCGCATGGCCAGCACGCGGCCGGCGAGCCGCTGGCGCAGCGTCGCCATGCCATCCGCCAGCACCACCAGCGTGGCGGCGAAGCGCTGGCCGGCGGCATCGTACTCCACCGCCTCCAGCGCCAGGCGCGGCGCCTCGCCGCCGGCGGGCACCATGGGCGGCTGGTAGCCCGGCAGGTCGATGTCGAGGGAGGGGTCGGCGCCACGCGTGGCCAGCTCGGCGCGCAGCACCGCCTCCACCTCCTCCAGCGCCAGCGGGCGGCCGGGGCGCTCCACCACCACGCGCTCGTCGCCGGCGAGCGGGGTCCAGCCCAGCCCGTAGTCGCGTGCGATGACGGCGAGCTGCGACGCCTCCACCACGAAGCGCCGTCCCGGCGCGGGGGCGGGGCCGAGCGGCTGGCCGGCGCGCGGGCCCGCCTCCTCGAACAGGTCGCCCAGCGTCACCGTGCCGCCCTCCACCAGCGCCAGCGGGCGCGGCTGCGGCACGCCCTGCCCCCGCGCGGGCAGCGGCGCGGCGAGCAGCAGCAGGGCTAGGGCAGGGGCCAGGGCGGCGGCGCGGCGCATCAGCGCAGCCGGGTCAGCGTCGAGAGCATCTCGTCGCTGGTGGTGATGACCTTGCTGTTCATCTCGTAGGCGCGCTGCGCGGTAATCAGGTTGGTGATCTCCTGCACCACGTTGACGTTCGAGGTCTCGATGAAGCCCTGCAGCACCTGGCCGTAGCCCACCGCGCCGGCGGCGCCGAGCTGCGCCTCGCCGGAGGCGGGGGTGGCGAGGAACAGGTTGTCGCCCGTCGCCTCCAGCCCGCCCTCGTTGGGGAAGATGGCGAGCTGGACCTGGCCGACATTCTGCGGCTCCACCTGCCCGTCCAGCTTGGCCAGCACCTCGCCGGCGGCGTTGATCGTCACGTCGCGCGCGGCGGCGGGCACGGCGATGCCCTGGCCCACCGGGAAGCCGTCCGGCGTGACGATGATGCCCTCCGGCGAGAGGGCGAAGGTGCCGGCGCGGGTATAGGCCGTCTCGCCCGAGGGGAGCTGCACGGGAAAGTAGCCATTGCCGCGGATGGCGAGGTCGAAGCGGTTCTCGGTCTGCGACAGGTTGCCCTGCTCGCTGATGCGGTAGATGGCGCCGGTGCGCACGCCGAGGCCGAGCTGCGCGCCAGCGGGCAGCACCGTGCCCTGCTCGCTGCTCTGCGTGCCGGTGCGGCGCAGGTTCTGGTAGATCAGGTCCTGGAACTCGGCGCGGCGGCGCTTGTAGCCCGTCGTGCTCATGTTCGCGATGTTGTTCGAGATCACCTCGACATTGGTCTGCTGCGCGAGCATGCCCGTGCCGGCGACGTGGAGGCTACGCATGGTCGTTTTCCTTCTCCGGTGGGCTGCTGTTCAGCGGCGGCGCGGGATGCGCGTGATCATCGGCGGCGCAGGATGCGCTCGACGGCGCTCTGCACCCGCTCGCCTTCCTTCTCGGCGAACTGGGCGGCGAACTGGAACTCGCGCAGCTCGGCGGTCAGCCGCGTCAGCTCCAGCACGGGCCTGACATTGCTGCCCTCCACCGCGCCCTGCACCACGGCCGCGCGCTCCACCGGCTGCGGCGCCGCCTCGGGCGGCGCGACGTAGAGCCGGTCGCCCTCCGCCTGGAGGAGCTGCGGGTTGGCGAAGTTGACCACGCGCAGCCGCCCCACCGGCCCGGCCTCGGTGGCCAGCGTGCCGTCGCCGGCGATCTCGATGCGCGCCGCACCCTGCGGAATCAGCAGCGGCGCGCCCTCGGCATCCAGCACGGCGTGGCCGGCGGCATCCACCACGCCGCCCTCGGGCGAGAGGGCGAAGCGGCCGGCGCGGGTGTAGCGCTCGCCATCCGGCGTCTGCACGGCGAAAAAGCCTTCGCCGGTCAGCGCCAGGTCCAGCGGGTTGCCGGTGGTCTGCAGCGGCCCGGGCGAGAAGTCCCGCCAGGTGGCGCGGTCCTGCGCGAAGGCGACGGGGCGGCCGCCCAGCGCGCCGGCGCCGTCCCGCCCGGCCAGCTGGGTCGCGAACACCGTCTGGCTCGCCTTGAAGGCGGGCGTGTCGGCATTCGCCACGTTGGCGGCAAGCGCATCCGTCGCCCGCCGCTGCGCGGCGAGGCGGGAGAGGACGATGTAGCCCGGCATGTCCATCGTGGCGCGGCTCCTGCGGTTCGGCCGGTCCGGGCTCCGCAAGCGGCGTGCCAGGGGCGGCATCGGCGCGGGGCGGCCTGGAAAGAGGCCTGCCGCGCCGATGCAGAGGGCTACCGGGCAATTGTTGCCAGGAAGTTGAGGCAATTTTTGCCGGGCAAGGAGCCGTTAACAGGTGCCCGCTAATCCCCGCTGCATTCCAGGATGGAGTGGGCGCCATGAGTGGCGGCGCGCGGGGCGAGAAGGCCCCAAAGGAAAAGACAGGTGGCGGGCGGCGCAAGGCCGTGCTGCTGGCGGCCGCGGCGGTGCTGCTGCTGGGCGGCGGCGGCGCGGGGGCGCGGCGCGGCGGGCTGCTGCCATGGCCGGCCCCCTGGCCGGGCGCGGCCGCGCCGGCCGAGGCCAAGGCGGCGCCCCCGGTCTTCGTGGAGGTGCCGGACATCATCGCCAACCTCAACACCGCGGCACGGCGGCAGACCTTCATCAAGCTGCGCGCCAAGCTGGAGGTGGAGGGCCCCGCCCAGGCGGCGGCGCTGCAGGCCTCGATGCCGCGGCTGCTCGACATCTTCACCACCTATCTGCGCGAGACCCGGCCGGAGGAGCTGCGCGGCAGCGCCGGCACCCACCGGCTGCGCGAGGAGATGATGGCGCGCGCCAACGTCGCCGCCTCCCCCGTGCGGGTGACGGACGTGCTGTTCGTCGAGCTGGTGATGCAATGAGCGGCGCGCCGGAGCAGCCCGCCGAGGATGACTGGGCCGCCGCGCTGGCCGAGGCGGGCGGCGACACGACGCCGGAGCGGGGGCCGGAACAGGCGCCAGAGCAGGCACCGGACCAGGCGCCGGAGGCCGGCGATGGCTGGGGCGAGGCGTTGGCCGAGGCCGTGGCCCCCGCCATGTCCCCGCCCGAGCCGACCCGGGTGCTGAGCCAGGCCGAGATCGACAGCCTGCTCGGCTTCGGCGACGGCGAGGAGACGGCGGAGGACACCACCTCTGGCATCGAGAAGGTGATCGCGCGCGGGCTGGTCTCCTACGAGCGCCTGCCGATGCTGGAGATCGTCTTCGACCGGCTGGTGCGCATCATGTCCACCAGCCTGCGCAACTTCACCTCGGACAATGTCGAGGTGTCGATCGAGGGCATCAACAGCCTGCGCTTCGGCGACTACCTGAACTCCATCCCGCTGCCGGCCATGCTGGTCGTCTTCAAGGCGGAGGAGTGGGACAATTACGGCCTCGTCGTCGTCGATTCGGCGCTGATCTACTCGGTGGTGGACGTGCTGCTGGGCGGGCGGCGCGGCACCTCGCCGATGCGCATCGAGGGCCGGCCCTACACCACCATCGAGCGCGGGCTGATCGAGCGGATGGTGGAGGTGGTGCTGCAGGACCTCTCCGAGGCCTTCGGGCCGCTCGCCGAGGTGCGCTTCCGCTTCGAGCGGCTGGAGGTGAACCCGCGCTTCGCCGCCATCAGCCGCGCCAGCAACGCCGCGGTGCTGACCCGCATGCGCGTCGACATGGAAAGCCGCGGCGGCCAGATCCAGCTGCTGATGCCCTACGCCACGCTGGAGCCGGTGCGCGAGCTGCTGCTGCAGCAGTTCATGGGCGAGAAGTTCGGCCGCGACTCGATCTGGGAGACGCACCTGGCCGAGGAGCTGCGGCAGACCGAGGTGGCGCTCGACGTGGTGCTGGACGAGCAGGCGATGAACCTCGCCGACGTGCTCGGCCTGCGCGTGGGCGACCGGATCACCCTCGGCGTCGGCCCCGGCGCGCCGGTGCGGCTGCGCTGCGGCGACGTGCCGCTCTTCGAGGGCAAGGTGGGCGGGCACAACGGCAAGCTGGCGGTGCGCATCGCCCGCACCATCCCGCGCGGCCCGGCGGCACGCGGCGCCATGGAGGGGGAGGGAGCGCGATGACGACGCTGGAATGGGTGCTGCAGGGCGCGCTGGCGCTCGGCCTGCTGGTGGCGCTGCCCGTGGCGGTGCGGCTGGAGCGCGCCCTCACCGGGCTGCGCCGCGACCGCGAGGCGATGGCCGCCAGCATGAAGGGCTTCGCCGAGGCGACGCGCGAGGCGGAGGGCGCCACGCTGCGGCTGCGCGCCGCCGCCGACAGCGCCGGCCGCGGCATGGCGGAGCAGACCGCGAGCGCCCAGGCACTGCGCGAGGATCTCCGCTTCCTTGTCGAGCGCGCGGAGGGGCTGGCGGACCGGCTGGATGCCGCCATCCGCCAGGCGCGCGGCACCGCGCCGGCGGCCGCCCGCCCAGCCCCGTCCCCGGTTCCGTCGCCGGTCCGATCCCCGGCGCACGCCATCCCGCACCCAGTGGCCCCGCCATCCCTGGCCGAGGAGGAGCCGGCCATGCCGCGCACCCGTGTGGAGCACGAGCTGTTGCAGGCCCTGATCCGGAAGCGCGTCTCGTGAGCGCCGTGCTCGCGCTGCGCGCGCTGATGCTGGGCGGCGGGCTGCTGCTGGGCGTGAAGGGCCTCGGCATGGCCGGTGTCTGGGGCGGGGCGGCCGGCTCGCTGGGAGGCAGCCCCGCCCAGGCGGCGGCGCCGGCCAATGCCATGCCCGGCAGGGTCATGCCCGCCAGCGTGGCGGCGGCCGGGCCGCCGCCCCAGCGGCTGCCGGTGCGCGCCGCCCAGGCGGCCGCGCCCATGGC
>NZ_JBHSCH010000064.1:0-24060 GCF_042651065.1 Teichococcus aestuarii | reverse complement strand
CCGCGCCCGGCTGGTCCTGGCCGAGCAGATCGAGGCCTCGGTGGGCAGCGTGGCCGCGGGGGTGGAGGAGGCGGTGGCGCAGCTCGGTGCCCTGGCCGCCCGCCTCGCCGCCGAGACCCGCCAGGCCAGCGACAGCGCCGGCCTCAGCAGCGGCGAGGCGCAGGGCATGGCCGCCGCCACCGGGCAGTTGGCCGGCACGGTGGCGGAGATCACCCGCCAGGTGCGGCAGGTCTCGGCGGTGGCCGATGGCGCCGCCGCCCGCGCCAGCGCCAGCGACGCCACGGTGCAGGCCCTGGTGCAGAGCGCCGGGCGCATTGGCGAGGTGGTGGAGCTCATCACCTCCATCGCCGGGCAGACCAACCTGCTGGCGCTGAACGCCACGATCGAGGCGGCCCGCGCCGGCGAGGCCGGCAAGGGCTTCGCCGTGGTGGCCAGCGAGGTGAAGGCCCTGGCCGGGCAGACCGCCCGCGCGACGGAGGAGATCAGCGGCCAGGTCGGCGCCATCCAGGGCGCGGCGCGGGAAGCGGCGGCGGCCATCCAGGGCATCGCCACGGTGGTGGCGGAGGTGCAGTCGGCCGCCCGGCTGATCGGCGAGGCGGTGGCGCAGCAGGCGGCGGCGACGCAGGAGATCGCCCGCGCCGCCGGCCACGTGGCCGCCGAATCGGGGCGGGCCAGCGGCGCCGTCTCCGGCACCTCCACCGCGCTGGCCGAGACGGCGGGGCTGGTGGAGCCGCTCGCCGCCCTGGCCGAGACGCTGCGGCAGCAGGATGCCGCGCTGCGCGGCAGCGTCGTCAGCACGCTGCAGGGGCTGCGGGCCGCCTGAGGGTGGCCCGCCCCCCTTGTGGGGTGCGCAGGGCAGGGCTGCCAATGCGCGCGGGCGCTCGACAGCGGGCTGCCTTCCGGCCCATAGCACTGCGCGATGAAGCCGCCCGTCCGCCGCCCCGGCGCCACCCGTTCCGCCCCCGCCCGCCCGCGCTCCCCCGCGGGCAACCCCACCCGCAGCGCTGCCCTGGCGCTGGTGGGCGCCGTGCTGGACCGCCGGCGGGGCCTGGAGGAGGCGCTGGACGCCCTGCCCCCCGCCGCGGCGCGGGACCGCGCCGCCGCCCACCGCATCGCCGCCGCCGGGCTGCGCCGCCTGGGCAGCCTGGACGCCGTGCTGGAGCCGCTGCTGCGGCGCGAGCCGCCGCCCGAGGTGCGCAACGCGCTGCGCATCGGCGCCGCCGAGCTGCTGCTGCTGGAGACGCCGCCCCACGCCGCCGTGGCCAGCTGCGTCGACCTCGTGCCGCGCCCCTTCGCCGGGCTGGTGAACGCCGTGCTGCGCCGCGTGGCCGAGCAGGGCCCCGCCGCGCTGGAGGAGCTGGATGGCGAGCGGCTGGACACCCCCGGCTGGCTCTGGACCGCCTGGCACGGCGCCTACGGCCCGGCGGTGCGCGCCATCGCCCGTGCCCACCGCCTGCCGGCGCCGCTCGACCTCTCCCTGCTGCCCGGCACGGAATGGCCGGAAGGGGCGGAGCGCCTGCCCACCGGCACCGCCCGCTTCCCCGCCGGCACCCGCATCACCGAGCTGCCGGTCTTCGCCGAAGGGCGCGCCTGGGCGCAGGACGCCGCCGCGGCGCTGCCGGCCCGGCTGCTGGATGTCCGCCCCGGCGAGCGCGTGGCCGATCTCTGCGCCGCGCCGGGCGGCAAGACGGCGCAGCTCGCCGCCGCCGGCGCCCGCGTGGTGGCGGTGGAGCGCGACGGCCACCGCATCCAGCGGCTGCGCGAGAACCTGGCCCGCCTCTCCCTGGAGGCCGAGCTGGTGCAGGCCGACGCCGCCGCCTGGAATCCCGGCGAGCGCTTCGACGCCATCCTGCTCGACGCGCCCTGCAGCGCCACCGGCACCATCCGCCGCCACCCGGACGTGCCGCACCTGAAGCGCCCCTCCGACGTCGGCGCCCTGGCCGGGCTGCAGCGGCCGCTGCTGGCGGCGGCGGCGCGGCTGCTGGCGCCGGGCGGGCGGCTGGTCTTCGCCACCTGCTCCCTCCAGCCGGAGGAAGGCGAGGCGCAGGCCCGCGCCGGCGCCCCCGGCCTGCGCCCCGACCCGATCCGCCCCGAGGAGGTGCCGGGGCTGGAGGCGGCGCTCTCGCCCGAGGGCTGGCTGCGCACCCGCCCCGACCTTTGGGGCGGGCAGGGCGGGCTGGACGGCTTCTTCATCGCCCGCTTCCGGGCCGAATAATTGCCTTCTCTCCAATCTGTTATGCCGGAAGGCCGCATGGGGGATTGGAAGACGCCGGGGGCCGGCTTCTTTATGCGGGCCCGCTGACGGGCTTTCTGTCATTTCCGCAACTTCACCGGCCGTGCGCGGCTTGTCCCGCTTCAGCCCTAAAGGCATAACTTCCCTCGTGACACGCCCTGTCAAAATCGCCCCGTCCCTGCTGGCCGCCGATTTCGCGCGGCTTGGCGAAGAAGTCGCCGCCATTGATGCCGCCGGGGCCGACTGGCTTCACCTGGACATCATGGACGGGCATTTCGTGCCCAACATCAGCTACGGCCCGGCCGTGGTGAAGGCGCTGCGCGGCCGTACCCGCATGCCCTTCGACGTGCACCTGATGATCTCCCCGGTCGATGCCTTCCTGCCCGCCTTCGCCGAGGCGGGGGCGGACCGCATCAGCCTGCATGCCGAGGCCGGCCCGCACCTGCACCGCTCGCTGCAGAGCATCCGGGCGCTCGGCAAGTCCCCTGGCGTGGTGCTGAACCCGGCCACCCCCGCCGCCGTCGTGGCGCCGGTGCTGGACATGGTGGAGCTGATCCTGGTGATGACGGTCAACCCGGGCTTCGGCGGGCAGAGCTTCCTCCACAGCCAGCTCCCCAAGATCGCCGAGCTGCGCCGCATGATCGAGGCCAGCGGCCGCGACATCGCGCTCGAGGTGGATGGCGGCGTGACGGCGGCGACGGCGCCGCTCTGCATCGGGGCCGGGGCCGACGTGCTGGTGGCCGGCACCGCCGTGTTCGGCACGCCGGACTACGCCGCCGCCATCGCCGGGCTGCGCGGGGGCGCCGGCTGATGTCGGATTGGCTGCGCGGCGCCCGCCGGATGGTGGCCGGGCTGAAGCCGGTGCGGGTGCCCGAGGCGCCGGCGCGTGCCTTCCGCGACCTCTGGCCCGGCGATGCCGGGCGCGGCCACCGCCTGCTGCGCGGCGAGTGCGAGGTGGCCGGCACCGTCCGCCCGCTGGTGACCGCCGAGGAAGGCGGCCAGGGCTGGGCCGAGGGCAGCGGCTCCGCGCCGTGGCGCGCCGCCGTGCACGGCTTTGCCTGGCTGCGCGACCTGCGCGCCCTCGGCACCGATGGCGCCCGGCTGCGGGCGCGCGACCTGACCACCGACTGGCTGTCCCGGGGCGGCACCGAATCCATCGCCGCCGTGCCGGAGGTGGCGGGCGCGCGGCTCTCCGCCTGGCTCGGCCACTGGGACTTCCTGGCCGCCACGGCCGAGGATTCCTTCCGCCGCGCGCTGATGGTGCGGCTGGCGCAGGATGCGCGCGGGCTGGTGGCCACCCTGCCGGCCGAGGGGCGGCACCGTGGCAGCCTCGCCGCGCTGAAGGGCGCTCTGGCCGCCGCCGTGGCGCTGGGCGAGGAAGCCTGGGTCGCCCGCTGCCTGCGCGTGCTGCCCGGCGAGATCGACCGCCAGATCCTGCCCGACGGCGCGCATGTGGAGCGCAGCCCGGGCCAGCTGCTGCTGGCGGTGCAGGACCTGATCGAGATCCGCAACCTGCTGCACGGCTCCAGCCTGGAGGCGCCGCCGCACCTGGCCCTGGCGCTGGACCGCGCCGCGCCGGCGCTGCGGCTGTTCCGCCATGGCGATGGCGGCCTCGCCCTGTTCAACGGCACGCGCGACGATGGCGCGGCGCTGGTCGACCTGGTGCTGACCCAGGGGCAGGCGCGCGGCCGCGCGCCGCTGATCCTGGCCGAGGCCGGCTTCCAGCGTCTCCAGGCGGGGCGCACCCTGATCATCGCCGATTGCGGGCCGCCGCCCGAGGGCCGCGCCGCGCCCGGCCCGGCCGGCCTGCCGCGGCAGGCGGACCGCTTCCACCACGCCGGCACCCTGGCCTTCGAGATGTCGGTGGGGCGCGACCGCCTGATCGTCAATTGCGGCGCCGTGCCGGCCGCCGAGGGGCCGTGGCGCGACGCGCTGCGCGCCACCGCCGCGCATTCCACCCTGGTGCTGGCCGACACCAACAGCAGCGAGCTGCGCGAGGAGGGCCTCGGCCGCCGCCCGGAGGCGGTGGAGGCCGAGCGCCAGGAAGCCAATGGCGCGCAATGGCTGGATGCCAGCCACGATGGCTACCGCCGGGGCTTCGGCGCGCTGCACCGCCGCCGCCTCTACCTTTCCGAATCCGGCGACGATCTGCGCGGCGAGGATTCGGTGGAGGGCGAGAACCCGCCCGCCTACGCGGTGCGCTTCCACCTGCACCCCGGCGTCGTCGCCAGCCCGCAGCTGGAGGACAACGCCGTGCTGCTGCGGCTGCCCTCGGGGGCGTCCTGGCGCCTGCGCGCCAGCCGCGCCAAGCTCTCGGTGGAGGACAGCGTGTTCATGGCCGGCGAGCCGCGCCGCACCAGCCAGGTGGTGCTCTCGGCCGAGGCCGGCACGCCTTCGGTGCAGTGGGCGCTGAGCCGGGTCAACCAGTCCGGCCCCGCCGCCACCGACGACTGACGGCACCGGCAAACCGACAGGAAGAAGGGGGGCCGGGGGAATCCATTCCCCCGGCCTTTTCCGAAGCATGAAGATCGCCGAGGTCAGCAACGTCGATTTCGCGATGCGCCACTTCGTGCTGCCGGTGATGCGCGGCGCGCGCGAGCGCGGGCACGAGGTGGTGGGGATCTGCGCCGAGGGGCCGCTGCTCTCCGTCCCGCGCGCCGAGGGGTTCCGCATCATCCCGGTGCCGATGGCGCGCAGCCTGAACCCGCTGGCCCAGGCGCGTGCCCTGGCGGCGCTGCTGCGCGTCTTCCGCGCGGAGAAGTTCGACCTTGTGCACGCCCACATGCCGATCTCCGGCCTGCTGGCGCGGGCGGCGGCGCGGGCGGCCGGCGTGCCGCGCGTGGCCTATACGGGGCACGGCTTCCTGTTCAACCAGCCGGGGCCCGCCTGGCGGCGCGGCCTCTCGCTCGGGCTGGAGTGGCTGGGCGGCCGCGCCACGGACGTGTTCCTGACGGTGAGCGAGGAGGAGGCGGCGGATGCGCGGCGCCTCGGCATCGCGCGCAACGCGGTGGGCATCGGCAACGGGCGGGACCCGGCGCGCTTCCACCCCGACGCCGCCGCGCGCGCCGCGCTGCGCGCCGAGCTGGGCGCGGGGCCGGCGGATTGCGTGGTGGTCATCGTCTCGCGGCTGGTGCGCCACAAGGGGCATGTGGAATTGCTGCGGGCGATGGAATCCGTCCCCGGCGCCACCCTCTGGGTGGTGGGCGAGCGCCTGCCCACCGACCACGGGCCGGACATGGCGGAGGATTTCGCCCGCGCCCGCCGCGAACTGGGGCCGCGCCTGAAGCTGCTCGGCTACCGCGAGGACGTGGCGCGCCTGCTGGCGGCGGCGGATGTGTTCTGCCTGCCCAGCCATTTCGAGGGGCTGCCCATGTCGGTGATCGAGGCGATGCTCACCGGCCTGCCGGTGGTGGCCACCGACATACGCGGCCCGCGCGAGCAGGTGGTGGAGGGCGAGACCGGCTTCCTGGTGCCGCCCGGGCCGGGGCCAGGGGCCGTGGCGCCGCTCGCCGCCGCGCTGCGCCGCCTGGCCGCCGACCCGGCGCTGCGCGCCCGCCAGGGCGCCGCCGGCCGCGCCCGTGCCCTGGCCGCCTTCGACGAGGCGAAGGTGATCGGCCGCACGCTGGACCTGCTCGGCCTGTGAGGGCGGCGCGCGCGCCCTTGTGCGTTGCACAGTGTGTCTCACCCTGGTGTGAAGGGGCGGCTCCCCCCATCTGCCGGGGATAACCACTCCGCGCTTCGCGCCCCGCTGCCCGAGGGTGTAAGGGGAGCCCGCCATGGCACCGAACCAACTCCGCGCCGACCGCCCGCTGGTGGGCGACCGCGCCGCTCCCCCCGTCCCGCCCGACGCCGCCCCGCCCGGTGAGCCGCCGCGGCCGCCGCGCGGCAAGCGCCGCAAGAAGGGGGGCGGCGGTGGCCGCCGCGGCATCGGGCGCTTCCTGTTCGGCGTGGCGAAGCTCGGGCTGGTGCTGGGGCTGGCCGGCGTGGCGGTGGGCGGCATCGCCGGCTACGGCTTCTACCGCCAGGCGGCGGCCGACCTGCCGGAGCATGAATGGCTGGCCGACTACCAGCCGCCGCAGATGAGCCGCATCTACGCGGCCGATTCGAAGCTGATGGCGGAGCTGGCGCTGGAGCGCCGCGTCTTCGTGCCGATCGGCGCCATCCCGCCGAGGCTGCAGGCCGCCTTCGTCGCCGCCGAGGACCAGAATTTCTGGTCGCATCACGGCGTCGACCCGCTGGCCATCGCCCGCGCGGTGGTGATGAACGTGGAGGGCATGGCCACGGGGCGGCGCGCCGTGGGCGCCTCCACCATCACCCAGCAGGTCGCCAAGAACATGCTGGTGGGCAACGACCGCACCATCCTGCGCAAGGTGCGCGAGGCGATCCTGGCCTTCCGGCTGGAATCGGCGATGCCCAAGGACCGCATCCTCGAGATCTACCTGAACGAGATCTTCCTCGGGCAGCAGGCCTATGGCGTGGCCTCCGCCGCCATGAACTACTTCAACAAGGGGCTGGACGAGCTGACGCCGGGCGAGATGGCCTTCCTCGCCGCGCTGCCCAAGGCGCCCAACAACTACAACCCCAACCGCTTCCCCGAGGCGGCCAAGGCCCGGCGCGATTGGGTGCTGGACCGCATGGTGGAGGAGGGCGCCCTCACCGCCGCCGAGGCCGAGACCGCCAAGCAGGAGCCCATCGTGGCGCGCGGCCGCGCCCGGCCCGACCTCGTCGCCACCGGCCCCTACTTCACCGAGGAGGTGCGGCGCGAGCTGGTGGCCCGCTTCGGCCAGGACCAGACCACCATGGGCGGGCTGGTGGTGCGCACCTCCATGGAGCCCGAGCTGCAGGCCGCCACCGAGCAGGCGCTGCGCGAGGGGCTCACCAACTACGACCGCCGCCGCGGCGGCTGGCGCGGGCCGGTGGCGCAGATCTCCGCCGCCCCCACCGAGTGGATGCCGGCGCTGGAGGCGGTGCAGCGTCCGGGCGGCATGCAGCCGGGCTGGCAGCTCGCCGTGGTGCTCGGCGTCGAGGCGCGCGAGGCGCGGCTCTCCTGGCTGGAGCGCCCCGATGGCCGTGCCCAGGCGCAGCCGCGCCAGGGCACCCTGCCGCTCGACGATGTCTCCTGGGCCCGCCCCGTGCGCGACGGCCGCCTCGGCCCCGCGCCGCGCCGGATGCAGGACGTGCTGAGCCCCGGCGACGTGGTGATGGTGGAATATGTCCCCGGCCGCGAGGCGCAGGGCCGCACCCCGGCGCGCGCCGCCCGGCTCTCGCTGCGGCAGATCCCGCAGGTGGAGGGGGCGGTGGTGGCGCTCGACCCCGCCACGGGCCGCGTGCTGGCCATGGCCGGCGGCTATGCCTTCGAGAAATCCTGGTTCAACCGCGCGACGCAGGCGCTGCGCCAGCCCGGCTCCTCCTTCAAGCCCTTCGTCTACCTGCCGGCGCTGGAGATGGGCATTCCGCCCAATCAGCGCCTGCTCGACGGGCCGATCGAGATCATGACCCCGCAGGGGCTGTGGAAGCCCGGCAACTACAGCGGCCAGCCGCGCGGCTGGGTGACGATGCGCACCGCCCTGCAGCAATCGCTGAACCTCGTCACCATCCGCCTGGCGCAGGAGGTGGGGATCGACCGCGTGGCCGAGACGGCGGCGCGCTTCCACGTCATCCCCAACATGCCGCGCGTGCTCTCCATGGCGCTCGGCGCCGGCGAGACGACGGTGATGCGCATGGCCGCCGGCTACGCCTCCTTCGTCAATGGCGGCAAGGAGGTGGCGCCGACGCTGATCGACAGCGTGCAGGACCGCTTCGGCAAGGTGGTGTGGCGCGCCGACACGCGCCGCTGCGAGGGCTGCGACGCCGGCCCCGGCAGCGCGCCGCCCCGGCTGGTGGACGAGCGCCGGCAGATCACCGACCCGATCGCCGCCTACCAGATGGTCTCGCTGCTGCAGGGCGTGGTGCAGTACGGCACCGGCAGCCGCGCCGGCGCCGGGCTGGGCCGCCCCGTGGCCGGCAAGACCGGCACCACCAACGACTACATGGACAACTGGTTCGTGGGCTTCACGCCGGACATCGTGGTGGCGGTGTGGATGGGCTTCGACGAGCCGCGCAGCCTGGGCACCGGCGAGACCGGCGGCAGCAACGCCGCGCCGATCTTCCACGACGTGGTGGCCTCGGCGCTGAAGGACAGCCCGCCCGTGCCGTTCCGCGCGCCGCCGGGCGTGGCGCTGGTGCGCGTGCAACTCGACAACGGCCAGACCATCCTGGAGCCGTTCCGCCCCGGCACCGAGAACGCCGCCCGCCCGCCGAGCGACGACACGGTGATCTCCTCCGACACGCCGGTCGGCGTCGATAACAGCCTGGGCGGGCTCTACTGAGCCGGCCTGCCGGTGTGGCGCCTGCCGTTATTGCGCCTGCCGGTGTGGCGCCCTGTGCCGCGAGCCGCCTTCCCGCGACCGGGAAGGCGGCTTTTTTCATGGGGCGGGGCCGCATGCCGCAGAAGCGAACAGAAATCGGAGATGCGGATACTTCACCAAGACTTGAGAAGAGAATCTGAGATTTTCCGGTACGCGCTCTCATTAATAAGGCAAACTGAAGCGTCACATAAAACTCTCACATCGAGAACGCCGCAATGGTCCGTCCCTATATTGCTCCTGTCACCAAGATCGTCGGTGGGCCTGGAAATGACCGCATCTCCGGCAGCACGCTGAACGACGACATCTATGGCGGTGAAGGCGACGACTGGATCCTGGGCGGGGGGGGCGCCGACTATATCGATGGCGGGCCGGGCTACGATGTCGCGGCCTATGCCGGCGCCTCGGGCCGTTACGCCGTGCAGGTCGTCGGCGGCGTCGTCACCGTGCAGGACAACAGCAACGGCGCCATCAGCTGGATGGTCAATGTCGAGCGCATCGACTTCGACAACGCCCAGGTGGATCTGAGCGGCGTTCCGGCCTTCAGCCCGCAGCGCTACGTCGCCTCCAACCCCGACCTGATCCCGGTGTTCGGCTTCGACTCGGCGGCGGCGGCCTGGCACTACGTGGAGTTCGGCAACGCCGAGGGCCGGAGCTTCGTCAGCTTCAACAGCCTCGACTACATCGCCAGCTACAGCGACCTGATCGCCGCCTTCGGCGCCAATGGCCAGCTGGGCCTCACGCACTACATCCAGAACGGCTTCGCCGAAGGCCGCAGCGCCGCCGCCTTCAACGGCCTGCAGTACATCGCCAGCTACGACGACCTGATCGCCGCCTTCGGCCCGGACCGCGCGGCCGGATCGACGCACTACATCCAGTTCGGCGCCGCCGAGGGGCGCGGGCCGGGCGACTTCAACGGCCTGCAGTACATCGCCTCCTATGGCGACCTGATCCAGGCCCTGGGCGCGGACTACGATGCCGGCGTCGCGCATTTCATCAGCCATGGCTATGCCGAGGGCCGCGAGCGCGACACCTTCGACGCCGTGACCTACCTCAGCAACTATGCCGACCTGCAGGCCGCCTTCGGCACCGACTACGATGCCGCCACGGCCCATTTCGTGCGCTTCGGCTATGCCGAGGGTCGCGTCGACGAGCCGCTGATCGGCTGAGGGCCGGCCGCCGCACCGCGACCACTGGACAGGGTGGGCGGTGGGATAGTATCCCCGCCCACCCCGCAGCCTTTTCCGCCCGGCCTTCCCGCCGGGCCTGACGCCCCTCGCCGGGGTGGCCGTGCTGGCCCGCGGGTTTGTCCGCACGGACCCGTCCGCATGGGGCGTCCGCGCGGGTGGTGCCGGACCCTGTGCGAGCGAAGGAAGACACGATGCGCGCCGATGCCGAGGCCCTGCGCGGCCAGATCGAGGATTCCATCGCCCTTCTGCGCCGCCACCTGGACTGGGACGTGGCGCTGCGCCGGCTGGACGAGGTGAACGCCCGCGCCGAGGACCCCACCCTGTGGGACAAGCCCGACGAGGCCCAGGCCGTGATGCGCGAGCGCAACCGCCTGGCCGACCAGATCGAGGGCGTGCAGAAGCTGCAGCAGAACGTGACCGACGCGCTGGAGCTGGTCGAGCTGGCCGAGGCGGAGGGCGACGCCGCCACCGCCGACGCCGCCGTGGCCGACCTCAAGGCCTTCGCCGCCGAGGCCAAGCGCCGCGAGATCGAGAGCCTGCTCTCCGGCGAGGCCGACATGCGCGACTGCTTCGTCGAGGTGAATGCCGGCGCCGGCGGCACCGAGGCGCAGGACTGGGCGCAGATGCTGCTGCGCATGTACACGCGCTGGGCCGAGAAGCGCGGCCTGAAGGTGCAGCTGACCGAGGAAAGCGAGGGCGAGCAGGCCGGCATCAAATCCGCCACCATCCAGGTGAGCGGCCCCAACGCCTATGGCTGGCTCAAGACCGAGAGTGGCGTGCACCGGCTGGTGCGTATCTCTCCCTTCGACGCCGCCGCGCGCCGCCAGACGAGCTTCGCCAGCGTCTATGTCTTCCCGGTGATCGACGACAAGATCGAGATCGAGATCAACCCGGCGGACCTCAAGACCGACACCTTCCGCGCCTCCGGCGCCGGCGGCCAGCACGTCAACAAGACCGAATCCGGCGTGCGCTTCACCCATATTCCCACCGGTATCGTCGCCGCCTCCACCCAGGACCGCAGCCAGCACCGCAACCGCGTCATCGCCATGGATATGCTGAAGGCGCGCCTCTACGAGCTGGAGCTGCGCAAGCGCGAGGAGATCACGGCGGGGATCGAGGCCGGCAAGACCGATATCGGCTGGGGCCACCAGATCCGCTCCTATGTGCTGGCGCCCTACCAGCTGGTGAAGGACCTCCGCACAAACGTCGAGAAGGGCAACCCGGACGCGGTGCTGGATGGCGAGCTGGACGACTTCATGGCCGCCGCCCTGGCTTCCCGCGTCGGCGCCACCCGCTCCGAAGCCAGCGCGAACGCGCGGTAAGAGCCTTCTTTTTCTGAAGAAAAAGAAGCAAAAAGGCTTTTCCAGTCTGGCGTCACGCCTCCCGGCAGGCGTGCCGCCAACGGACAAAGGTTTTTTGGTTCTTTTTTCCAAAAAAGAACATTTCCTGCATGGATGACCTCTTCCCCGCCTCCCTCCGCCCGCAGGACCGGCACGACCCGGGCGGCAAGGTGCGCCTGGCGGTCAGCGGCGACGTGGTCAGCCGGGCCAGCTTCTCCGAGGATGGCCGCTACCGCACCGTGCTGGAGCGGCGCTGGGACGGGCAGCCCTTCGGCAGCCCCGGCTTCGTCGCCTGGATCATGATGAACCCCTCCACCGCCGACGAGCAGGTGGACGACCCCACGGTGCGCCGCTGCCGCGACTTCACCCGCCGCTGGGGCCATGGCGCCATGGTGGTGCTGAACATCTTCGCGCTGCGCGCCACGAGGCCCACCATGCTGCTGGAGGCCGAGGATGCCGTCGGCCCCGGCAATGACGCGGCCATCCGCGAATGGGCGGCACGGGCGGAGCGGGTGGTCGTCGCCTGGGGCCTGCCGCCCAAGCCCCTGCGCGCGCGCGGCGCCACGGTGGCGGCGCTGCTGCGCGAGGCGGGCGTGCGGCCCTGCGCCCTGAAGGTGACGCAGTCCGGCGAGCCCGGCCACCCTCTCTACATCGCCGGCGACACCATCCCGGTTCCCTGGCCGGCCGGCTGAGCCGCCCCCGCCGCTTTGCCGCTACCAACGCCCGGCAAAAGGCTCTAAGCCCCGGGCGCCATGCCGCTTTCCCTGCGTGATCTCCTCGACCGCCTGCCGGAAGCGCGCTGGCCGCGCCTCTGGCTGAGCCTCCTCTGCCTGGCGCTCTGGCTGCCGGGCCTCGCCTCCCTCCCCCCGGGCGACCGCGACGAGAGCCGCTTCGCCCAGGCCAGCCGCCAGATGGTGGACAGCGGCGACTATGTCCGCATCCGCTTCGGCGAGGAGGAGCGCAACAAGAAGCCCGTCGGCATCCACTGGGCGCAGGCCGCCTCGGTGCAGGCGGTGGAGGCGCTGAGCCTCGGCCATCGCGGCGAGATCTGGCCCTACCGCCTGCCCTCGCTGCTGGGGGCGCTGCTGGCGGTGCTGGCCACCCACCATTGGGGGCGGGCGCTGGTCGGGCGGCGGGCCGCCTTCCTTGGCGCCGCGCTGCTGGCCTCCTGCACCGTGCTGGTGGTGGAGACCCACATCGCCAAGACCGACGCCGCGCTGCTGGCCACCGTGGCGGCGGCGATGGGCCTGCTCGGCCGCGCCTATCTCGCGCCCGGCGCCTTCACGGCGCGGCAGGCGGCGGCGTTCTGGGCGGTGCTCGGCATCTCCATCCTGCTGAAGGGCCCGATCGGGCCGATGGTGGCGCTGCTGGCGGGCCTGACGCTGGTGGTGGCGGACCGCGCCGGCGGCTGGCTGCGCGCGCTGCGCCCGCTCTGGGGCGTGCCGCTGATGCTGGGCATGGCGGTGCCCTGGCTGGTGGCCATCGGCATCGCCACCGAGGGGCGCTTCTTCGCCGAGGCGGTGGGGGGCGACATGCTCTCCAAGGTCGGCTCGGGCGAGGAGGCGCATTGGGGGCCGCCGGGCTACTACGCCGCCACCTTCGCGCTCGCCGCCTTCCCCGCCGCCTTCCTGGTGCTGCGCGCGCTGCCCACGGCCTGGCGGGACCGGATGAACCCCGGCACGCGCTTCCTGCTGGCCTGGGCGGCGCCCACCTGGCTGCTGTTCGAGGCGGTGGCCACCAAGCTGCCGCACTACACCCTGCCGGCCTTCCCGGCGCTGATGCTGCTGGCCGCCGCCTGGGCGATGGACCCGCTGCGCCGCCCGGCGCCGCGCTGGCTCGCCATGCTGGGCCTCGGCCTGCTCTGGCTGGTGGCGCTGGCGCTGGGCGTGGCGGCGGCCGTGCTGCCCTGGCTGGCCGACCGCCGGGTGGACCCCGTGGCGCTGCTGGTGCTGCCCGCCACGCTGCTGCTGGCCTGGGGTGTCACGCGCCTGCTGCGGGGCGGCACGCCGGCCCGCGCGGCGCTGCTCGGCGCCTTCCTGGCGGTGCCGGTCTATGGGCTGGTGCTGGGCGGCGTGCTGCCGCGGCTGGAGGCGCCCTGGGTCGGCCCGCGTTTGGCCGCCGCGCTGGCGCAGGCCGCACCTACCGGGGATGTGCAGGGCGAATTCGGCATCACCGGCTATCATGAGCCGTCGATGGTCTTCGCCACCGGGACGGGGACGGCGCTGCTGCGCGATGGCGTGGCGGCGGCCGCCTTCCTGGGCGCGGAGCCGGGCCGCACCGCCGCCGTGGGCGAGCGCGAGCTGGCCGGGTTCCGCGCGGCGGCCGGGCAGGCGGGACTGAACCTTCGGGAGATCGGATCGGTGGACGGTTACAACTACACGCGCGGCCGGCGGCTGACGCTGCACCTGTTCCAGGCGGCGCCATGATCGAGTGGGTGACCCAGACGGTCGGCAGCGCCGGCCCGGCCGGCGTGTTCTTCCTGATGTTCCTGGAGAACCTGTTCCCGCCCATCCCCTCGGAGCTGATCATGCCGCTGGCCGGCTTCGCCGCCGCCGAGGGGCACATGTCGCTGCTGGTGGCCATCCTGGCCGGCACCGCCGGCTCCGTCATCGGCAACGGCGTGTGGTACGAGGTGGCGCGCGCCATCGGCAGCCGCCGCATCCGCCCGCTGGTGGCGCGCTACGGCCGCTGGTTCGGCGTCTCGGCCGAGGACATGGACAAGGCGGAGGATACGCTGCGCCGGCACGGGCCCGTGGCGCTGTTCTTCGGCCGCATGCTGCCGGCCATCCGCACGCTGATCTCGATCCCGGCGGGGCTCGCCGGCATCACCCGCCCGGTCTTCTATCTCTGGACGCTGATCGGCGGGCTGCTCTGGGTGACGGTGCTGGCCGGTGCCGGCTACCTGCTGCGCGACCAGTACCGCAAGGTGGAGGCGGCGATCGAGCCGTTCAGCTACGTGGTGGTGGCCGCGGTCATCGGCCTCTACCTGTGGCACCTCTGGCGCACCCGCCGCGCGGCGCGCTGAGCGCCCGCCCGTTCCGCCATGCGAAAGGGGGCCTCACGGCCCCCTTTTTTACGCCTCGCTCCGGAGGCCTGCGTTCAGAGAACGCCGAAGATCAGCAGCAGGATGATGATGGGGATGGGGATGCCCAGCAGCCACAGCAAAATCGAGCGCATCGTCTTCTCCTTCGGAGGTGGGCCCGGAAAACCGGGCCGCATCGGGCAGGCATGTCGATAGCGATGGAACGCGAGGCTGCGGGGCGGGTTGCGGAATCTCCACGGAGCGAGTCTCCGCACCTTTTTTGCGACAGGGTGCTGGAACCCAGGGCGTGGCGGGACGTTCACCGGGGGATCGCCACAGGGTCCAGGCGCCGCAAGGCCGCAGACCCGCAACCTTCGGAGTTACCGGCCATGCGCCAGCGCGAGATCATCCCCGCCATCATCATCTCCGCCGCCCTGCTTGGCCTCGCGGCCTGCAGCTCGTCGCCCACCGGTACCGCTCCGGAGCGCGCGGTGGACCGCGCCGCCGGCACCAACATCTCGGGCGCCTATCCCTCCCAGTCGGACGGCACGGCGGTCAACCCGCCCGGCACCGCCGCCACGCGCGCCTATGACCGTGCCGCGGACACCAACACCTCGGGCGCCTATCCCCGGCAGTCGGACGGCACGGCGGTCAACCCGCCCGGCACCGCCGCCACGCGCACCTATGACCGCGCCACGGATTCCAACACCTCGGGCGCCTATCCGCAGAACGGCCCGCGCCGCTGAATTCGCCTCCCCGCCGGCGCACCGCGCGCCGGCATGAGGGAAGAGGCCGGGGTGGAGGATATCCACCCCGGCCTTTTTCATGCCCCGCTTCCGGAAGCCCCGGGTGGCGCGGCGCAGAGAAAGCCCCGCCGGGCCTGAGGCCGGGCGGGGTTTTTCCGGAACGGCCCGTGCACGGCCGTGACCGTGCCGGGTGAGGGTGCGCGGGCGGTCAGACCCAGCCGCGCCCGGCCACCAGGGAGACGAGGAACAGGACCAGGAAGATGACGAACAGGATCTTGGCGATGCCGCTGGCCGCCGAGGCCACGCCGGTGAAGCCCAGCACGCCCGCGACGAGGGCGATGACGAGGAAGATGAGGGTCCAGTAGAGCATGAAGGGTGGTCCTTGGGATCGAGGGAGGGAAGGGCGTCAGCCCGGAGGAACCGGACCGGCCTGCAAGGGCCGGGCGCCGAGGGGGAAGCGATGGCCCTGGCGCTGGTTGCTGCGGCCGGCCGGGTTGCCCGTGGCTGGCCTGTCCCGCCACCCGGCCTGGGGCCGGTGGCTGTCCTCGCGATCCCGCGTCATGCCTGCGTTTCCTTCGGCCTGTTCCACCGGTCTGCTCCACGACAGCAGGCCCCGTGGTGGTGCCGAAGCAACGCGGCGTTTCACCGTGCGGTTTCAGTCCAGTGGCACGGTGGAGGACACGGCCTGGTAAGTGGCGATGGCGAGCGCCAGCGGCTCGAAGGGCTTGCTGATGACGAAGGCCGGCTCGACCTGCTCGGCGGTCAGCAGCCGCTCCGGATAGGCGGTGACGAAGATCACCGGCACCTTCAGCTCCCGCTGGATGCGGTTGACGGCGGTGATGCCGTCGCCGCCCACGCCCAGGTTCACATCGGCCAGGATCAGGCCGGGCCGCTTCTGCTGGGCCAGGCGCACCGCCTGCGCCTCGCTGGCGGCCACGCCCACCACGCGGTGGCCGCAGGCCTCCACGAGCTGGCGCACATCCATGGCGATGATCGGCTCGTCCTCGATGACGAGGATCTCGGTGGCGGCGGCGCGGCGCAGGGCGCCGCGGGCCTCGGCCAGCTCCGTCTCGGCGACATCGAGGGGCACGCCCACCACCATGGCGGCGTCCGCCACCGAAAGCTCCTCCAGCGCCGTCAGCAGCAGCAGCTGCCGGTGGCGCGGCGAGAGGCTGGCGCCGCCCCCCGGTGCGGGCGGCGGCGGCGGCGCCATGCGGGTGACGCCGGCATACAGGGCCAGCCTGGCCGGCAGCGGCGGCAGGCCGCCGCGCAGAGCCGAGGCGACGAGCCCGTCGCCAGCCGCCTGGCTGCCGGTCAGCGCCCGGGCATAACGTCGGGCAGGAGGCAAACTCCGGAGAAGCTCGGCTTGGGTTACGGCGTTCATGTCGTGGCCCTCGTATCGGTCCTATGGTGCAGGAAGACGGCGCTTGGATGAGAATGGCAAATCAAACTGACCCGATCCGTCACCGGCTTCCGGGGCTGCTGCCCGAGCTGCGGGCCTTCGCGCGCTTCCTGGCGCGGGATGCGGCGCTGGCGGATGACCTGGTGCAGGAGTCGATCTTGCGCGGATTGCGGGCCGAATCCCAGTGGGACCCGGAAACCAGCCTGCGGGCCTGGATGTTTCATATCTTGCGCAACGTTTTCCTGGAGCAGATGCGCCGGCGCGGCACCGAGCGGCGTGCGCTGGAGCGGATGCCGGAGCCCGACCAGCCGCCGCCGGAACAGGAGGCGCGCAACGACATGGCGGATCTGGCGCTCGCCCTGCAGGGCCTGCCCCTGCCGCAGCGGGAGGCGCTGATCCTGGTGGGCGCGCATGGCCTCTCCCATGAGGAGGCCGCGGCGGTGTGCGGGGTTCCGGTGGGCACCGTCAAGGCACGCGTGGCCCGCGCCCGGGCGGCCCTGGCGCGCGGCGTCGGGCCAGAGCCGGTGGGGGCATAGCCGGTGGGGGCATAGACGGAGCCGCCCGGCGCATCAGGCTGCAAGGCCGCGCGCGCGGGGGGAGGTCTCGGCGTGGGGTGGAGAGCAAGGGGTCCGGGCATCGATGGCTGCGGCGTGAAGGACCTGGGCGCGAGTCCGGTTGCATTCACAAATCGCATGGCTGATATGCAACAATGTTGATCCTGCCATGCAACCCCGAAGCAGGCCGCTGCATTGGTGGGTCATGCAAGGCGAGCAAAGCACCATGACGACCGTGACCACCAACGAAGCCGGCCACGCCGCTGCTCCTGTCGGGGAGGCCGTCCAGGGTCCCAGCTTCCACGACCAGCTTGTGGCCATCCTGCCCCGCCTGCGGGTCCAGGCCGTCTCGATGACGCGCAACCGCGCCGACGCCGATGATCTGGTGCAGGCCGCCGTCAGCAACGCGCTGGCCGCGCAGCACAGCTTCACGCCCGGCACCAATTTCGGCGCCTGGATGTTCCGCATCCTGCGCAACCGCTTCCTCTCCGACATCCGCCGCCGCCGCGACACCTGCGACATGGACAACGCGCCGGCCGAGGCGCTGGCCCGCCCCGCGGCGCAGGAGGACAGCATGGCGCTGCGCGAGCTGCGCCGCCGCCTCGCCGACCTGCCGGCCGACCACCGCACCGCGCTGATGCTGGTGACGGTGCAGGGCATGTCCTACGAGGAAGCCGCCGCGGTGATGAAGTGCGCGGTCGGCACCGCCAAGTGCCGCGTCTTCCGGGCCCGTCGCCAGCTCGAAGCCTGGCTGATGGGCGACCCGCAGCCCGCCAAGCGCAGCGCCCAGGCGCAGGCACAGGCCAAGTCTGGCGAAGTTCGCCGGCGCGGTGGTAATACCCGGAGCGGAAGCGCAGCCGAAACGCGGGCGCTGCATCCGGGAATGTGATGGACGATCGAGCAGAGAAGCGCATGTTGGCGGAGCCGGCCACCAAGCCAAACCGCTCGGCTGCGGGGCGCGCCCGGAAGGGCGCTCCCGACGCCGCCTTCGATCTGTGGCTTCAGCGGGGTCTGCATGCAATGTATGACGACGTCGCCAAGGAGCCCATTCCCGAGGAGCTGTTGCGACTGATCGAACAGGACCGGGCGCAAGGCCCCAAGAAATGAGGCTTCCGGCGCCCCCGGAAGGGTGGGCGCTGAATAGACTTCTCCGCGGCGTACGGGGCCGGATGCTGCTGCTGCTGATGGTTGCCAGCGTGCCGGTGGTCGGGATCGCCGGCGCGAATGCCATTCTCAGCTATGAAAGCGAACTGGCGACGGGACGCCGGACCGCCACCATCCTGGGCGACGTGGCTGCCGCGCGCCATGGCTCCACGGTCGAGAGCCTCCGCCAGACCCTGATGCGCCTGTCCGAGGACAGGCATGTGCGGACCGCCTCGCGTGAGGAATGCGGCAATTTCCTGCGTTCCCTGCTGGCGCTCCACGACACGCGGTATTCCAATTTCTGGGTGCTGGATGCCACGGGCCAGCCGCTTTGCACCGCCCTTCCCTATTCCGGCTCGGAAAACTTCAGCAGCCGCACCTATTTCCGCGAGGCCGTGGAGCGCCGGGCCTTCGCGCTCGGCAATTTCGTGCGTGGCCCTGTCAGCCGCCGCCCGGTGATCGTCGGCGCGGTGCCGTTGATGGTCGATGGCGAGGTGCGCGGCGTGGTGGCCGCCGGCCTGCTGCTCGACTATTTCGTGCACAGCGAGGAAAGCAGCCATGAGCGCGCCGCCCGGCGCCTCTGGCTGATCGACCGCGATGGCGCCGCCCTGCCGCTCACCCAGGCCGCGGCCGCCGAGCTGCCCTCCCGCGAGGTGCTGAAGGATATCACCAGCGAGCCGGATGGCAGCGTGACGCTGGAGACCCGGGCCGTCAGCGGGGCCGAGTTCGCCTATGCCAGCGCCCGGCTGGAGACCGACCTGCACCTGCTGGTGGGCCTGCCGATCGGCGAGATCCGCCGTGCCGCCCATGCGGTGCTGCTGCGCCGCGCCGTGGAGCTGGCCGCCTTCCTGTTCGGCTGCCTGGTGGTGATCGTGCTGGGCGCCGACATCGCCATCGCCCGGCCCCTGCGCGCCCTGGCGGAGCGGGTGCGGCGCTGGCGGCCCGGCGCGCCCTTCGGCGGCAAGGCGCTGCGCGGCGAGCCGGACGAGGTGCGCGCCCTGGAGCAGGCCTTCACCGACGCGGCTGCCGCCATCAGCGCCCGCGAGGAGGAGCTGCGCGCCGCGCTGCGCCAGCGCGACCTGCTGATGGCCGAGATCCACCACCGGGTGAAGAACAACCTGCAGATCGTCGCCTCGCTGCTGAACCTGCAGGCCAACCGGCTGCGTGACCCGCGCGCCAAGGCCGAGTTCGCCACGGCGCGGGACCGGGTGCAGGCGCTCGCCACGCTGCACCGCCACCTCTACACCAACCAGACCTTCGAGGTGATCGCGCTGCGCCCCTTCCTCGAGGAGCTCGGCCAGCAGCTCTTCGCCGCGCTGGGGGAGCGGCCGGGGCAGCGCATCAAGCTGGTGGTCGAGGCCGACGAGCTGGAGATCGTCACCGACCAGGCGGTGTCGCTGGCGCTGCTGATCACCGAGACGGTGACCAACGCCATCAAGCACGGCTTCCCCGACGCCCGCAGCGGCACCATCACCATCTCCGTCCATGCGGAGGGGGAGGAGGTCACGCTGAAGGTGCAGGATGACGGGCTCGGCATGCGGCTGGACGATGAGGAGGCGGGGCAGGGCATCGGCCTGACGCTGATCCGCGGCTTCGCGCAGCATCTCGGGGGCGAGATCGAGATCCGGGGCGCCGGCGGCACCGAGCTGGTGCTACGCTTCGCCCTGCGCCGGCGGGAAGCGGAGACGGAGGCGGGCTGAGCCGCGCAACCCGCCCGGAGGCAAGGCGTTGACGGAGCAATCACGCAAGGAGTTCCGATGATGCGCAAGATCCTGGCCGCCACCCTTCCGGCCCTCGTCCTCGTGCTGCCGCTGATGGCGTGCAGCGAAGGCCCCGGCGAGAGCGCCGGCCGCAGCCTGGACCGCGCCGGCGAGAACATCCGCGACACCATCGACCCGCCGAAGGGGCCCGGCGAGCGCCTGGGCCGCAGCGTCGACCGCGCCTTCTGAGGCCCGGCGCCGCGCCAGAAAGACCCTCAAGCTCTCAGGAGAGATGCCATGCGCCGCTATTCCGCTTCCTTCGACACCGGCTCCGTGGAGGAGCGCATCGCCGACCTGCGCCGCAAGGTGGACGAGCTGATGCATGAGCAGGTCAATCCGGCCCTGTCTCGCGTCGGCAGCCGCGCCTCCAGCCTGGCGCATCAGGTGAGCGACACCACCCGCCGCGAGGCGGACCACGCGATCGACCTGGTGCGCGAGCGGCCGCTGGTCACCATCGCGGTGGCGGTGGGCGTGGGCCTCCTCATCGCCCGCCTCCTGCGGCGCTGATCTCCATGCGCGCGTTCCGCCTCGTCAGCGTCTCCCTGGAAGCGGAGCGCGTGCTGCTGGGCCTCCAGGCCAAGCGATTCGCCGTGAAGGCGGTGCTGGGCCTGGTGGCGGCGGTGTTCCTCATCGCCGCCTTCGCCATGTTGCATGTGCTGGCCTGGCTGGCGCTGGAACCGCAGCTTTCGCCGCTGGCGCGTGCCGGCGTGATCCTGGCCGGCGATCTGGTGATCGCGGGCATCCTGCTGGCCCTCGTGCTGCGCGACAATCCGAGCCGGCAGGAGATCGAGGCCCGGATGTTGCGGGACAACGCCTTCAGCCAGGCACGGGCCAGCTTCGGCCTGCTGCCGATGCTGGGCGGCATGGCGCGCTCGCCCCTGCTGGGCATGATCATTGGCATGATGAGCCGCCGCAAGCGCGGCTGAAGGCCAGGGCGGGCGCCCGCCCTACCCCAGCAGGCGCCGCAGGAGCCGGATGAGCATGCGCCGCTCCTCCGGCGCCAGAGGCGCCAGGAGCTGCTCGTTGGCGCGCCGGCCCTGCACCACCGCTTCCGCCAGCACCGTCTCGCCGGCCGGCGCCAGCGAGAGGACCACGGTGCGGCGGTCCAGCGGATCGCGCGCCACATCCACCAAGCCACGGTCGCGGAGCCGCGCGACGACGCCCTGTATGGTGGCCGGGTCGAGCGCCACGGCGCGGCCCAGCGCGTTCTGCGTGGCCCGGCCCAGCTCCCCCAGCTTCAGCAGGGTGGCGAATTGCGTGGAGGTCAGGCCGCCGATCGCGCCACGGTCCTGGAACAGCGAGGCATGGCGCTGATGCGCGCGGCGCAGCAGATGCCCCACGGATTCATCAAGGCTGTAGCCGGAGGAGGGCGCCGGGGGGCCGATATCCTGCTCGCGCACAGCATCCAGGAGCAGCGTGATGTTCCGATCCGTGATGGCTCCGACCTTCTCTGCTGCGACGGTCCCGCTACCATCCCGCCGCGATGCCGGCCCGTCAACCGAATCGATTGTGCAGTGCCGCGAAACGGCCGGACCAGGGGACCAGAAGCTCAGGGGCGCAGGGCGCGGTAGCCGAAGGTCAGCAGGGTGATGCCGCCCAGCGACAGGGCGGCCATGCCGGCACGGTCGGCATGCCACATGAGACGCTCGGCGAGGATGGCCGCCAGCTGGCGATGACCCTCACGGCTCCGCAGCCGCACCGCCTTCTCGCCGGCCAGGGTGGAAAGCTGCTGCCACAGGCGGGTGCCGCGCAGGTCCCGGCGCGGCACAGACAGCGCCAGGCCCCACAGCACAAGCCAGAGCGCGGCGGTCAGCAGCGCCCCGCTTTGCAGGGCCAGCAGTGGCGCGTGCGCCAGCCCGGCCATGACAGCGACGATGCTCACCACAAGGCCGAGAAGGACCCGCCGTATCGCATGGTCAGCCAGAGTGCGGAGCGTATCCATCCATAGGCCCCCTTTTTGTCCATGCTGACGCCGGACACCTGAAGATTCCAGTCGGTTTTGCCGATACGGGTGGCATAGCCCGCATCCTGCCGACGTTTTCCGCTTTCCACGGGGCGCACCGCCAGGCCTGCTTCCGGGAAGCCGGCTGGCGGGTGGCGCGTGCCCGCCATCCACATATTGGGCGAACGAGACGGCACGCCAAGCGTTGCAGCGCTTCCGGTGGGGAAGGCGGGTGCGGGAAGCCGCCCGCGCCAGATGGAGCGGGTTTCATCACTGTCCCTTGCACGGAACATGGCAGCCATGAGCCCATTCCGCCTTCGGGCAGGCATTTCAGTGACTTGGCATGTGAGGCTGATCCGGGGCGCTGCGCGGCAACATAACATTTTGGTGAATATCCGGCGCCACTTCTTTCCGCGATTTCATCGTTCGGATGGCAAGGCCACAATCCGCACACCGTCACCCTGGGCAGACTCAGGCCGGGATGTCGGGCTTGAACCGCGAGCCGTGGCAGCGCGGACCATCAACAAAGAAAACCTGGGGCGCCACCCGGCGCATCCGGGGAGGGCAGGAATAGGTTCGAAGATGCGCTCTGCAGCACCCAGAACAGATGCGGCGAATCGGCCGATGTCGCGCGAGGAGAAGCGCGTCATCCTGGCCTCGTCGCTTGGCACCGTCTTCGAGTGGTACGATTTCTATCTGTACGGCTCGCTGGCGGTCATCATCGGCGCGAAGTTCTTCAGCCAGTTCCCCGAGGGAACGCGGAACATCTTCGCGCTGCTGGCCTTCGCCGCCGGCTTCCTGGTGCGCCCCTTCGGCGCCCTGGTGTTCGGCCGGCTGGGCGACCTGGTGGGCCGGAAATACACCTTCCTGGTCACCATCCTGATCATGGGTGCCTCGACCTTCATCGTCGGCATCCTGCCCACCTCGGACCAGATCGGCATCACCGCCGCCATCATCCTGATCGTGCTGCGCTGCCTCCAGGGCCTGGCGCTGGGCGGCGAGTATGGCGGCGCCGCCACCTATGTGGCCGAGCACGCGCCGCATGGCCGGCGCGGCTTCTACACCAGCTTCATCCAGCTCACCGCCACGGGCGGCCTGTTCCTGTCGCTGATGGTGATCCTGTTCACCCGCTCGGCGATCGGCGAGGAGGCCTTCCTCGACTGGGGCTGGCGCATCCCCTTCCTGGTCTCCATCCTGCTGCTCGGCATCTCCGTCTGGATCCGCATGCAGCTGCAGGAGAGCCCGGCCTTCAAGAAGATGAAGGAGGAGGGCACCGGCTCCAAGGCGCCGATCTCCGAGGCCTTCGGCCAGTGGAAGAACGCCCGCGTGGCGCTGTTCGCCCTGCTCGGCCTCGTCGCCGGCCAGGCGGTGGTCTGGTACACGGGCCAGTTCTACGCGCTGTTCTTCCTCGGCTCCGTGCTGAAGGTGGATGGCTACACCACCAACATGCTCATCGCCTGGTCGCTGCTGCTGGGCTCGGGCGGCTTCATCTTCTTCGGCTGGCTGTCGGACAAGGTCGGCCGCAAGCCGATCATCCTCGGCGGCTGCCTGATCGCGGCGCTCACCTACTTCCCGCTGTTCAAGCTGATCAGCGCCGAGGCCAACCCGGCGCTGCACGCCGCGCACCAGAACATCACCGTGGTGGTGCAGGCCGACCCGGCCGACTGCTCCTTCCAGTTCAACCCGACCGGCACCGCCCGCTTCACCAACAGCTGCGACATCGCCAAGGCGGCGCTGGCCCGGCTCTCGGTGAACTACACGGTGGAAGCCGCGCCCGCCGGCACCGCCGCCACCGTGCGGATCGGCGATACCGCCATTCCCTCCTCCACGCCCAATTTCCCGCAGGCGGTGAGCGCGGCCATCACCGCGGCAGGCTACCCGGCGGCGTCGAACCCGACCGTGGTGAAGATGAACCACCCGTTCGACTTCTTCCGCGAGCAGCCGGCGGTGCTGATCGCGGTGCTGACCCTGCTGGTGATCTACGTCACCATGGTCTACGGCCCGATCGCGGCGGCGCTGGTCGAGCTGTTCCCGACCCGCATCCGCTACACCTCCATGTCGCTGCCCTACCACATCGGCAATGGCTGGTTCGGCGGGCTGCTGCCGGCCACCTCCTTCGCCATGATCGCGCAGACCGGCGACGTCTATTACGGCCTCTGGTACCCGGTGGTGATCGCCCTCGCCACGGTGGTCATCGGCATCTTCTTCGTGCCCGAGACCAAGGACCGCGACATCTTCGCCGAGGAGGACGCTGAGGCGGAGGCCAACGCGGCCCGCGCGCGGGTCTGACGGGCTGCCGCCGCGCCGCCGCCAGGGCGGCGGGG
>NZ_JBHSCH010000063.1:0-25747 GCF_042651065.1 Teichococcus aestuarii | reverse complement strand
CGGGCGGCGTGGCCTCGGCGGCGCGGGCGCCGAACAGCGCGCAGGCGGCGGCGGTGGCGCGCAGCGCCGCGCGGTCCGCCCCCAGCACCAGCAGCGGGTCCGGCAGGCTCTCCAGAATGGCGGCATCCGCCCGCCGCATCCGCCCCAGCAGCTCGCCGCGCTCGGCCAGGCTGCGCGCCAGCCGCGCCACGCCTTCCGACACCTCCGCCAGCGCCGGCAGCAGCGCCGGGGCCGAGGGCGGTTCCGGCCAGGCGCCCTCGCCCGCATCGGCGCGGCGCTGCACGGCGGCCAGCCGCGACAGGTTGCCGAGCCAGCGCAGCGCCAGCAGCAGCGCCGCCAGGGCGGCGCCGAACCAGGCGAACAGCGCCGGCCCCGCCTCGGCCCGGCCGGTGACGGCCAGCAGCGCCAGCAGCGCCAGCGGCACGCCGCCGATCAGCGCCGCCGAACCCAGCCAGCGGTGCAGCGCCGGCCTTTCCTCATCCATGCCAAGCTCCGGTGGCTGCGTGCGCGCGGCGGCGGGGCCCGGCCCCGCCGCGTCTCCCCTCAAGGACCGGCTCAGAAGCCGGCGGTGCCCGGCAGCTCGGCCGGCGCCGCCACGCCGGGCGGCGCGCCGGGCGCGATGGCATAGACCGCCAGCGCCCGCTGCACCTGCCCGCCCGGGTTCAGCCGCAGCGCGCCATCGGCCTCCAGCACCGCCTCGCGCAGCGGCATCTGCGCCGCCGCCCCGGGCGGCTGGTTGCTCAGCGCGCCGGCGGCCAGCGCCACGGCGTCGTAGGCCACGCCCACCACCCGCGCCGGGCGCTCGCCGAAGGCGGCCTCGTAGCGGCTGTCGAAATGGCCGCGCGCCGCCGGGTCGGGGCCGGGGAACCAGGCGCCCGCCAGGGCCGGCTGCTGCCCCATGCTCTCGTCATGCCCCCACAGCGCATGGCCGGCCAGGCGCAGCGGCGGCATGGCAGCGCCGGCCGAGGCGAGGCCGGCGGCGAAGTCCCGCGCGCGCGCGCCGCTCTCGCCCAGCAGCAGCATCTCGGTGCGGGATTCGGCGGGGGCGTCGGGGTCCGTGGCACCGATCCGGCGCGCCACCTCCACCGCCACCACGCCGGGGGCGGCGGCGGCCGGATACGTCTCGATGACGGGGGCGGGCAGGCCGAGATCGCTCGCGGCGCCGCGCAGCGCCTCGGCCATCTGCCGGCCCAGCGCGCCGTTCGGCGCGGCCAGGGCGAAGCGGCGCACGCCCTGGGCGTTGGCGGCCGCCACCACGCGCCGCACCTGCTGCGCCGGCGTGATGCCGAGCGGCCAGACCTGCTGCGCCGCCTGGCTGCCATCGTTGGTGAAGGGCAGCATCGGCAGGCCGGCGGCGCGCGACTCGCTGGCCACCGCCGCCGTCTCCTGCGCCGTGAGCGGGCCGACGATGACCCGCGCGCCCTCGGCCATTGCCGCCCGCGCCGCCTCGGCCGCGCCGGCGGCCGTGCCGCCCGTGTCGCGCGGCAGGAACTCGAAGCCCGGCTCGCCCTGCTCGAACAGCGCGAGCTGCGCCGCGTTCAGCAGCGACTGGCCGAGCGCCGCGTTCTGCCCGGTGAGCGGCAGCAGCACCGCCACCTTGCTGCGGGGGGGCGGCGGCGGCAGAGTCGGCAGGCCGGCCGTGGGCGCCGGGGCGTAGGAAGGGCCGGAGGCTTGCGGCGCGCAGGCCGAGAGCGCCACAAGGCCCGTGAGCAGCGCAGCGCCGGCCAGCCATCGCCGGGTTTTCGGGAGAGTTCCAGTCAGTGCAGCCGGATGAGCCTGAGACGACGAGCGCGGAAACGACAAATGAAACCTCCCCCAATGGAACCGCAAGTGGACCCGCTCCGGGACCGGGCGGAAGGCCCGGGCTGACCCTGGTGGCGACGCCGATCGGCAACCTCGGCGACCTCGCCCCCCGCGCCCTGGCCGTGCTGCGCGCGGCCGACGCGGTGCTGTGCGAGGACACCAGGGTAACCGCTCCGCTGCTGGCGCGACATGGCGTTTCGGTGAGCCTTCTCCCGCTGCACGAGCACAACGAGGATGCCGCGACGCCCCGCCTGCTGGCGCGGATGGCGGGAGGGGAACACCTGGCGCTGGTTTCGGATGCCGGCACGCCGCTGATGAGCGACCCGGGCTACCGGCTGGTGCGCGCCGCCATCGCCGCCGGCCACACCGTCTCGGCGGTGCCGGGGGCGAATGCGGCGGTGATGGCGCTGACCCTCTCCGGCCTGCCGCCGCACCCCTACCTGTTCCACGGCTTCCTGCCGCCGCGGGAGGCGGCGCGGGCGGCGGAGCTTGGGCGGCTGCGCGCCGCCGAGCGCGCCGGCCTCTCCGCCACCCTCATCTTCTACGAGGCGCCGCACCGCCTGGCCGAGACGCTGGCGACGATGGCGCAGCAGCTCGGCCCCCGCCCGGCGGCGGTGGCGCGGGAGCTGACCAAGCGCTTCGAGGAGGTGCGGCGCGGCACGCTGGAGGCGCTGGCGGCGCACTACGCCGAGCACCCGGCGCGGGGTGAGATCGTGCTGGTGGTGGGGCCGCCCGCGGCGGAAGCCGAGGCGGGCGAAGCGGAGGCCAGCCTGGACGAGCGGCTGCGCGCCGCGTTGGCGGCCGGCGAGAGCCTGCGCGACGCCGCCGCGCTGGTGGCGGCGGCCACCGGCCTGCCGCGCAAGCAGGTCTATGCGCGGGCCCTGGCGCTGCGTGACGAGGGGTGACTCTTGCCCGCGCCGGCGCGGCGCTCTAGCAGGAGGGCCGGTGCCGAAGCGCGACCAGGGTCGGTCGCGAGGCCGATGGGAGCCTTGAGGGCATGGTCGAAACCGCGGTCGGGATCAGCGCGCCGATCATCATCTTCGCCTTCGACCGCGCGCCCTATCTGGAACGCTTCTGCGCCTCGCTGAAGGCACAGGAGGGGGTGACGCTCGACCAGAGCCGCATCTACCTGCTGCAGGACGGCGCCGTCTCCGCCGCCTCCGGCGTGCGCTACGCGGAGGACAAGGCGATTGCCGACAGCGTCGCGGCGTTCCGCGGCGTCTTCCCCGAAGGCCATGTGCTGCAGAGCCCCGACAACCTCGGCATCGCCTTCAACATCCAGCGCGGCGAGAAGCTGGCTTTCGAGACCCTGAAGGCGGAGACCGCCTATTTCTTCGAGGACGACCTCGAGCTCGGCCCTGCCTACCTGCTGATGATGGAGCGGCTGCGCCAGGCGCTCGCCCCCTTTCCGGAGGTCGGCTACTTCGCCGCCTATGGCGACCACCGTGCCACGCCGGACCCGGAGCGGGTGCGCGTGGTGCCGCTCGATCACCACTGGGGCTTCGGCCTGCGGCGCGGTGCCTGGCGCAGGATCAACGCCTGGCTGAAGCCCTATCTCGAGATCATCCGCCGCACCGACTACCCCAACCGAAACCACCTGGCCGTCTACCGCTGGCTCGAAGGCCAGGAGATGGCGATCGACAAATCCTCGCAGGACGCGATGAAGGCGCTGGCCTGCGCGCAGCTCGGCTTGGCGCGGGTGATGACCGACACCTGCTTCGGCCGCTACATCGGCGAGAAGGGGGCTTCCTTCAACGAGCGCCGCTTCCGCGAAATGGGCTACGACCGGATGACGCCCGTGGAGCGCGGCGACCTGCCCATCGCCCCCGCCTCGGCCGACAGCATCGCCGCCATCCTGGCGCAGCAGCAGGCGCATTTCCGCACCTTCCGCGAGCGCGACTTCGAAGGCTTCCTGGAACGCTACGCGGGCCGACACTGGGACCCCGACCGCCTGCTGGAGCGCGAGGACGTGGCCGACCTCTACCGCCTGCTGCTCGACCGCCTGCCGGAAGGCGAAAACATCTACGAGCAGTATGTCGGCAAGACCACGGTGCGCCGGTTGCGGAGAATCATGTTCAACAGCCGGGAGTTCCAGGGCAGGAACACGAGAAAGTAAAGAGAAGCGTTCTTTTTTGGAAAAAAGAACCAAAAAACTTTTTCGAGTTGGTGTCCTGCCCTGGATAGTCTAGCGCCAGACTCGAAAAATCTTTTTGCTTCTTTTTCTTTAGAAAAAGAAGAAGCTTTCCTCTAGTCCCGCGCCAGCAGCAGCCGTGCCAGCCGGTCGAACTCCGCCACGCTGAGCGTCTCGGCGCGGCGCGTGCCGTCCAGCCCGGCGCCGCCGAGCAGCGCCTCGGCCTCGCCCAGCGACTTCAGGCTGGAGCGCAGCATCTTGCGCCGCTGCCCGAAGGCCGCCGCCGTCACCTTCTCCAGCGCCGCCATCAGCGCCGGGTCCGGCGCCTCGGCGTGCGGCACGAGGTGGACGATGGCCGACCACACCTTGGGCGGCGGCGAGAAGGCGCCGGGCGGCAGGCGCAGCGTCATGCGCGCCTGGCAGCGCCACTGCGAGAGCACGGCGAGCCGGCCGTAATGCTCCGTGTCGGGGGCGGCGACGATGCGCTCGGCCACCTCCTGCTGGAACATCAGCGTCATGCTCTCGAACAGATGCGCCTGGCGCAGCCAGCCGATCAGCAGCGGCGTGCCGACATTGTAGGGCAGGTTGGCGACGATGCGGCGCGGTGCCGGCAGCAGGCTCTCCGCGTCGATCCTCAGTGCGTCGCCCTCGACGACGCGCAGCCGGCCGGGATAGGCGGCGGCCAGCTCCTCCTGCGCGGCGATGGCGCGGTGGTCCAGCTCCACCGCCACCACCTCGGCGGCGGCGGTGTCGAGCAGGGCGCGGGTCAGGCCGCCGGGGCCGGGGCCGACCTCCAGCACGTGCCGCCCCTCCAGAGGCGCGGCGATGGAGGCGATGCGGGCGCAGAGCGTGGCATCGAGCAGGAAGTGCTGGCCGAGCGCCTTGCGCGCCGCCAGCCCGTGCTTCGCGATGGTCTCGGCGAGCGAGGGAAGGGAGGCGGAAATGGCCGGATCAGCTCCGCATGTCGATCTGCGCGCGGCGGCGCAGGTCGCGCTGCAGCTGGCGCGAGGTCAGCTCGATGCGGTCGCGCAGGATCTGGGCACGCGCCTGGTCGGGCGTCAGCTCGGCCAGGTTGCGGGTCTCGCGCGAGCAGACGGCCAGCACCAGAACGCCCTCCGGCGTCACCAGCGGCTGGCTGGCGCGGTTGACGGCGAGGCTGGCGACGATGCCGCGCAGCGGCGCGGGCTGCAGGGTGTCCTGCCGCAGCGGGCCGCCGGGGTCGGCCGGGCGGTCGGAGCCGCGGGCGGCGGCCTCCAGGGCGGGGCAGGCCTTGCCCTCCAGGGCGCGCGCGCGCTCCAGCGCCTGGATCTGCTGCTGCGTCGGCGCCTGCGGGTCGAGCGCGCTGGTGAAGCCGAAGAAGGCCTGGCGCAGCGTGACGAGGGTGGCGATCTCGCGCCCCGTCTCGCGCTTCTGCCGCAGCGTGACGATCTGGAAGCCCCCCGGCACGCGCTGCGGGTTGGCGATGGCGCCGGGCGGCATCTGGCTCACGATGCGGCCCACGGCGGGGTCGAACTCGTCGGGGCGGGTCCAGCCCATGTCGCCGCCCTGCAGCGCGGTCTGGCTCTGGCTGAACTGGGTGGCGGCGGCGGCGAAGGGCACGCCGGCGCGGAGCTGGCCCACCACATCGTCCACGAAGCGGCGCACCTCCGGCTCGGCGGCCGGGTCGTCGACGGGGATGAAGATCTCGGAGACCAGGAATTCCGGCTCGCCGGTGCGCGCCTTGTGGGCGGCCATGAACTCCTCGATCTCCTGCGGCGAGACCTGGGCCTGGTTGCCGAGCTGCTGCCGCACCAGCCGCGACCAGCCGATCTGGTTGCGGATCTGGTCGAAGAGCGCGCGCGGCTGCACGCCGGCGCCGCGCAGCTGGGCCAGCAGCCCGCCGGAGGGGAGGCCGTTGCGCTGCTCGATCTCCTCGATGGCGGCGGCGACATCGGCATCGGCCACGGGGATGCCGCGGCGCTGCACCTCCTGCATGCGCAGCCGCTCATCCACCAGCAGCCGCGTCACCTGGGGGCGCAGCCGTGTCAGCACCTCGGGGTTCGGCCCCATGCCGGCGTTCAGCGCGAAGAGGCGGGTGCGCGCGGCCACCTCGTTCGCCGTCACCACGTCGCCATTCACCACGGCGACGATGCGGTTCATCGGGGTGGCGCCGGGCTGGGCAGCGCTTTGGGCAGCCCCCTGGGCCGCGCCGGCCCGCTGGGCCAGGGCGCCCGGCGCGGTGGCGAGGGCGGCCAGCGGCAGCACCGCCGCCAGGGCCAGCGCGCGCCACGCCGTGGCACGCAGGGCCGGGACGGAAGGGGCCGGGGCGGAAGGGGTCGGGCGGGTCGGGGCGAGGGCGCGTCGCATGGCGGATTTCCTAGGCCGGGTGCGCATCCTCCGCCAGCCCCAATCGCGCAGGGCGGCGGGGATGGCGCCAGGGTATGACGCCGGGGAGGGCGTCAGATCGCGCGGAAGCCGAAATCGCCCACCGTCTTGAACGAGACACGGAACAGCAGGACGGTGTCGGAAGGATAGTAGGAGGCGCGGTTGCTCGGCTCCGCATAGGTCTTGGCGAAGCGCGTGTCGAAGATCAGGCATTCATCCTCGTAGGTGAGGTTGACGCCGGCCGAGACGGCGCGGTCCAGCTCCAGGTCGTAGCGGCCGAAGCCGCCGCCGCGCCAGAAGCGGGTGATCTGCGCCTGGGCGGAGCCCGAGACCTCGCGCCGCTCCCGGGTCGAGATCAGCGCGGTGGAGGGGTCGGTGTAGAGGTAGCCGGCGCCGAGCGTCACGCGGCCGAGGCTGAGCTGGGCGCGGGTCTCGACCAGCCGGCTGTCCAGGTTCTCCTTGTCCAGCCGGGCGCGGGCGGTCAGGTCCAGCCAGGAAACGGGGGAGAAGCGCACCCGGCCGACCCAGTCCGAAGCCTGGTCGCGCAGGCCGGAATTGACATCGAACACCGCCTCCTCGCTGGCGCGGAAGGAGCGGCCGACCAGCGCCTCGACCTGCCCGCCATTGGGGAAGAACCAGGCGCCGCGGAAGGCGGCGTCCACCCGGCTGCCGCCTTCCTGCCGGTCACGGCCGGGGAAGCGGTTGAGCTCGAACAGGTTGGCGTCGGTGAACTCGAAGTCGAGGCTGTCCTCGTTCGCCACCAGGGTCTGCCGCCCCGTCGCCGGGCCGGTGACGAGCTGCACCCGCGGCTCGATCAGCTGGGTGCCGTAGGCGCCGGCGCTGCGGCTCATCGGCAGGCGCCAGTCCAGCGCCACGCGGACATTGCCGGTGGCGTCGGTGGCGGTGTTGCGGCTGGCGAAGTTGGGGGCGAGGTCGAGGTCGTCCACCCAGCGGGCCAGCCCGTCCGCCTGGGCGCGGAAGGTCCAGACCTGCCCGAAGCGGTCGATGCGCGGCAGGTCGTAGCGCAGGCGGGAGGCGATGCGGCGGGTGTCCGTGCCCTCGTCGCGGAAGAGGGCGAAGGCGCCGATATCGGCGCTGAGGTAGCCGCCCAGCCGGTCGCGCCCTACCCAGTAATCGGCGAAGAGGTTGGGCAGCACGAGCGGGATCTGCCCCGTGTCGTCCACCTCGGAGAGGCCCTGATAGGCGCGGCCATCGACCCGGGCATAGGCCTCGGTGCCCCAGAAGCCTTCCGCGTAGGCGTCGGAGGAGAGCTGGCGGGGCGCCGGGTAGCGCCAGGCGCGCAGGTAGTTCTCGCTGCTGGCGCGGTTCAGGTTGAAGCCGGTGCGCCAGTTCTCGTCGATCGAGAACTGGCCGCGGCTGTAGATGTGGCCGCCCCAGCCCTCCTCGCCCGGCGCGCCGTCGCGCTGGCCGACGGAGCCGGTGGCCTGGATCTCGCCGCTGTTGAAGCGGCGGCGGTAGTCGAAGCCGAGCGCCGGGTCCTGCTTGGTCGAGAAGGTCGGCGAGAGGGTCAGGTCCTGGCTGGGGTCGATCGCCCAGTAGTAGGGCGTGGTGAGGAAGCCGCCGAGGAAGCTGCTGCTGCCGAAGGTGGGCGTCAGGAAGCCGGACTGGCGCGGCACCGAGGGGTCGGGGTGCGAGAGATAGGGCGTGTAGAGCACCGGCACGCCGCCCAGCATCAGCGAGGCGTCGCGGTAGCGCAGGCGCTTGGCTTCCTGGTCGTGCGTGGCCAGCCGGGCGCGCAGCTGCCACAGCGGCGGCGCCTCCGGGTTCTCGGCGCAGAGGTCGCAGGAGGTGTAGAGCACCCGCGACATGTCGAGGATGGTGCCGTCCGTGCGGCGGGCGCCGCTGGCCACCATGCGGCCATTCTGGGCGAGGCGGGCCTTCAGCCCCTCCACCACGCCATCGCGCATGTTGCCGGTCAGCTCGGCGCGGTCGGCGAACAGCACCTGCCCGTCCGCCTCCAGCAGCTGGACGTTGCCCTCGGCGGTGGCGATGCCGGTGTTGCGGTCGAAGGTGAAGCGGTCGGCGCGCAGGATGCGCTCGTTCTGCCAGGCCTCCACCGCGCCGCGGGCGGTGACGAGGTCGCGCGCCTGGTCGTACTCCACCTCCTCGGCGGTGAAGGTGACGGGGGCGTTGTTGCCGGTCTGGGGCGGTCTTGCCTGGGGCGGTCTTGCCTGGGGCGGTGTTGCCTGGGGCGGTGTTGCCTGGGGCGCTGTGGCCTGCGGCGGGGCGGCCGGCACCGCGCCGGATGGCTGCGGCGCGGCGGGCTGCGACTCGGCCTGGTGCAGCGGCAGGCTGGCGGAAAGCAGCACGGCGCTGCCCAGCAGGGCGGCACGCCAGCCGGCCGGCGGCAGGGAGCGCCGCGGCCCTCCCCGGCGATCCGTCTTCCCTGCCGGGGGCTCCCCGGCGTCGCGCATGGCTCGGTCCATGCCGCTTCCATAGCGGCTTCGGCGGAGCGCGGCGAGAGGGATGCGCGGCGCCGGGGCGGGCCGTGGGGCGCCGGGGCGGCATCACATTGCGCTCAGGCGCCGCCGGCGGCCTCCGGCGCACCGTGCCCCGGAGCCTGGAGGCCGGAGCCCGGATCGTGGCTCCCGGCCCGGCTCAGCCGTCTTCCTGGTAGATCAGCAGGGTCAGCGCCAGCAGCAGGCCGGCGATCGAGGGGGCCCAGGCGGCCAGCGCCACCGGCAGGGTGCCGGCCTGGCCGAACTCCTCCGACACCTTGTCCAGCAGGAACAGCGCGAATCCGG
Source organism: Teichococcus aestuarii (assembly GCF_042651065.1). Lineage (NCBI taxonomy): Bacteria > Pseudomonadati > Pseudomonadota > Alphaproteobacteria > Acetobacterales > Roseomonadaceae > Roseomonas > Teichococcus aestuarii. The sequence continues at coordinate 16,684 of NZ_JBHSCH010000063.1, read as the reverse complement.
CGGCGATGCCGGCGCCGATCATCCGCGCCACGCCGCCGCGCCGGGAATGGCGCATCGAGAAGCCGGCCGCCATCAGCGCCATGGCCGCCGTCAGCAGCGGCAGGGAGAGCAGGGAATGGAAGTGCAGCCGGTGCCGCATGGCGGAGAAGCCGGCGCTCTCCAGCACCGCGATGAAGCCCGGCAGCGCCCAGAAGGAGAGGGTGTCGGGGCTGGCGAAGCTGTCCTCGATGCGGTCGGGCGTCAGGGTGGTGGGCAGGCGCAGCGTGCCCGGCGCCGAGGGCTGGCGGTCGCTGCCGAAGGCCACCGCCTGCTCCAGCTCCCACGCGCCGGGGATGAGGCGGGCGCGCGGCGCCTCCACCCGCTCCAGCGGCCGGTCGTTGGCGGCGAGCCGCCACAGCGAGACCTGGGTGAGCTGAAAGCCCTCCCGCCCGATCTCCGGCACGCCGGCCAGGATGGCGACGCCGCCCGGCTCCAGCGTGGCGTCGGCCTGGCGCAGCCAGAGCCGCCCCCCCGCCAGCGAGGACAGGCCCGTGGCGTTGCGCAGGTAGGTGGCGTCCAGCCGCTCGGCGCGCGCCAGCATGGCGGCGGAGAGCGGCGAGACGACGGTGATGGCCAGCGTGCCGAGGCAGAGCGCCACCAGCACCGGCCCCGCCAGGAAGCTCCAGGCCGAGACGCCGGCGGCGCGCGCCACCACCAGCTCGGAGGAGCGGGCGAGGCGCCAGAAGGCGATGATGCCGCCCAGCAGCACGGCGAAGGGCAGGATCTGCAGCACCACGAAGGGCAGCCGCAGCGAGGCGATGGAGGCGACGAGGCCGAAGGTGGCCTCCGGCCGGGTGGCGGCGCGGCGCAGCAGCTCGATGAAGTCGAACAGCGCGACGAGGCCGGTGAGCGCCGCGACCAGCGCCAGCGCCATGCCCGCGAAGCGGCGGGCGATGTAGGCGGAGAGGGTGTAGGAGAAGGCCATCATGCCGGCTCAGCCTTCCGCCGTGCCGGGCCGGCGGCGCGGCAGGCCCGGGCTGCCGGAGAGCACCCAGGCCGCGATCAGCCCCGGCACCACGGCCTGCGCCCAGACCAGCGGGATGGCGGCGTTGTTGCGCGCCGCCAGGTTGCCCACCGCGAGGCCCAGCGCCAGCAGCACCACCACCAGCCCGACGCCGAGGGTCGCCGGCCGCCAGTCGCCATGCCGGCGGAAGCCGCTGGCCAGTGCCGTGGCCAGCCCGACCATGGCGAAGGAGAGCGCGGTGAAGGGGGAGGAGAGGCGCTGGTGCCCCTCGGCGCGGAACTTGCGGATGTCGCGCTCCGGCAGGTTCTCCTCCGGGTCGGGGTGCAGCAGCTCGCCCACGAAGCGCTCGCGCGAGTCGCGGTTGCGGGCGGTCTCGGCGGGGCTGTTGGAGGTGCTGGCCAGGTCCACGCTGTTCTCGGCGAAGGACAGCACGGAGAGGCGCGCGGGGCGGGTGGCGGTGGCCGGCTCCATCTGCTGGCGCACGCCGTTCAGCAGCGTCACGCGCGGGCCGGCGGGGGTGGAGACCAGCCGCCCCTCCTGCGCCATGATGGTGACGGGCGTGCCCGGCTCGCGCATGTCGTGCACCAGGATGCCGCGCAGGGTGCCGTCCGCGGCGCGCTGGCGGGCATAGACCGTCAGCGTGTCGCCCAGGCTGCTGAACACGCCTTCCTGCAGCAGGATGGCCGCCATCTCGTTGCGGATCTCGAACTGCCAGGCGCGGAAGGCGGCATGGCTGACCGGCACCAGCCAGAGCTGCATGAACAGGGCCAGCGCGGTGGCGATGGAGGCCACCAGCAGCGCCGGGCGCGAGAGCTGCCAGTCCGACAGGCCGGCGGCGCGCATCACCACCAGCTCGCGGTCGGCGTTCAGCCGCACATAGGTGAACAGCGTCACCACGAAGGTGGTGATGGGCAGGATCACCGCGAAGAAGCTGGGCAGCAGCAGGCCGGTCAGCTCGATGAAGACCGCGAGGGAAAGGCCGCGGTCCAGCACCAGCTCGATGAAGCGCAGGCTCTGCGTCAGCCAGACCAGGGCGGCGAGCCCCACGGTCACGGCGAGCAGCGACACGCCGAGCTGTCGGAACATGTAGCGGTCGATCTTGGTCATGCGGGCAGGGGTTCACCTCTGGCGGGCCGCGGCGGGGCCGGGGCGGGGGAGGGGCCGGGGCGGGGAGGGACCGGGTCGGGGCTGCATGTAGGCCGGGCGGAGCGGGGCGCCAAGCTTTGCGCCCCCTTCCGCCCGGCGTCCCGCGCCCGGCTACTCCCCGAGAAACGCCCGCAGCACCGGCGCGGGCACGAGGCGCGTGCCGGCCGGCCTCCCGCCCGCCTCGGCGCGGTGGCTGACCAGGCCGAGCAGGCAGGGCACCGACGCATCGACCACCGCGCCGCCGGATTCGCCGGGCTCCAGCCGCAGCGGCATCTCGGCATAGGCGCCGTGCAGCGCCGTGGCCTCCGGCCGCAGCCCGGCGATGCGGCTGGTGGCGCGGCGGCGCGGCGTCAGCACCAGCACGGGCTGGCCCGGCCACGGCGCGCCGGCGCAGAGCGGCAAGGCGGGGGCGCCGGCCGCCAGGCCCGCCACCCGCAGCAGCGCCACGTCCCGCCCGCCGACATAGACGGTGCCGAGGCCGAGAGGGTCGAGCCCGGGTCCGAGATCGGCCTGCCCGGCACGCAGCAGCTCCGCCGTGTGGTCCCGCCCCTGGAAGCGGATGGAGGGCGGCGCCGCGCCGGGGGCGCAGCCCTGCAACAGGGGCTGGGTGCCATCCACCAAGTGCGCCGCGGTCAGGAAGCGGCCGCGGCCGATATGGGTGGCGGCGCCGGTGGCCCAGCAATCCGGCCCCAGCCCGGCGCGCAGCCCGGCCAGCGGCAGCGCCCCCTCCGGGGTGGCGCAGCCGCCGAGCAGCAGCAGCAGCCCGGCGGCGCCGCACCAGTTCAAGAGATCGTGAAGGTGACGGGGTAATGATATCCTGGGAGAACGGTGCCGAGCGGCGGCAGGCGTGACGACCCCGCCGCGTCGCCCGCTGCCATGCCCGGGAGCCGAACCAGCCGCCGCCATGCCCGTCCGCCAGCGCCTCTTCGACAATGGTGTCAACACCGTCACCTTCACCGCGGCCGGAACGGCGCCGCCACCCGGCCTGGGCGCCACCCTGGCGGTCACCTTCGATCCGTTCCGCAGCCTGGAGGTCGAGCGGCCCGGCTTCGGCGAGACGGTGCTGACGGGCGGCGGCATCGACGTGCTGGCCGTGCAGAAGCGGCGCGAGAACTGGTACCAGGATATCAGCCGCGAGACCTTCGTGGCAGAGTTCGGCGCGCGCATCGCCGCCTATGGGCGCGTGCTGTTCTATGGCTCCAGCGCCGGCGCCTATGCGGCGCTCTACTTCGCCCGGCCCTTCGCCGCGCATGTGCTGGCCATCTCGCCGCGTGCCTCCATCCATGCCTCCTACCCCTCGCATGAGCGGGCACGGGCGCGCTGGGGCGCCAGCTTCCGCCACGCCCCGATGGCGGAGGGGGAGGACCGCACCCTGGGCGTCGCCCTGCTCTACGACCCCCGCCTGGCCGGCGACGCGCTGATGGGCGAGGACATGCGCTACCTGGAGCAGGAGATCCTGGCCGCCTACCCCGCGGCGAGGCTGCTGCCCATTCCCTATTCCGGCCACCCCAGCGCGCCGATGCTGGCCGATCTGGGCCTGCTGAAGCCGCTGCTCTTCGGCTACCTGGCGGAAGGGCGGCTGCCCGCGCTGCGCTGGCACGGGCGCCGCCGGGAGTCGTGGAACCACCTGATGCAGCTCAGCCGCGCGCTGCTGCGGCACCGCCGGCCGGCGGCGGCGGCGGCGCTCTGCGACCGGGCGCTGGCGATGCAGCCCGAAAGGGGCGAGCTGTTCCAGCTTGCCGCGCAGATCCGGCAGGCGGTGGACGACCGGCCGGGTGCCATCGCGGCGCTGCGCCAGGCCGTGGCGCTCTCTCCCGCCACGGTGGCGGCGCGGCTGAAGCTGGTGCAGATGCTGCGCGCCGAGGGCGGGACGGAGGAAGCCATCGCCCTGCTGCGGGAAGGGCTGACCCTGGCGCCGGAGCAGCCGCAGATGCGGCTCTGGCTGCCGGAGATGCTGCGCCTGCGCTGCGAGCGGCACATGCAGGAAGGCGCGGTGGAAACGGCCCAGGCCGATGCCAGGGCCGCCCTGGCGATGCTGGATTTCGACGCGGCGCCGGGCGACCTGGCCGAAGCGCAGCGCCACCGTAGCGGCCTGCTCGCGGTGCTGGGCCGCCAGGAGGAGGCGCTGGAGGCCGCCGCCGCCGCCTGCGCGGCCGCGCCGGACCGCGCCCGCTACCACACCCACCATGCCCGGCTGCTGCTGCGCGCCGGGCAGCTGCCGGCGTCCCGCGCGGCGGCCGAGACGGTCGTGCGGCTGAGCCCCGGCCATGCCGCCAGCCACCGCCTGCTGGCCGAGGTGCTGAACCGCATGAAGCTGACGGAGCAGGCGGTGCGCAGCGCCGAGGACGCGCTGCGCTGCGACCCCGGCAACCCCCGCCTGGAGGAATTCCTCGCCCTGATGCTGAGCAAGGCGGGGCATGTGGACGAGGCCGTGGCGGTGCTGGAGCGCGCCATCGCCCGGGGCGCCACGCAGCCCTCGCTGCTCCAGGCGCACCGGCGCCTTGCCGCGCAGCAGGCCCAGGCCCAGGCCCGCGGCACCGCTGCCTGACCGGCGGGAGGATGGCCAGGGGAGGGCCTGCTCCCCCGCCGGCCTTCAAGAACCCCGTGGCGCCGCCGCCCGCGCCAGGCGGTCGTTGATCGCGGCGCCCAGGCCCTCGTCCGGCACCGGCATCGCCGCGATGCCGGAGAGGCCGCGCCGCGCGCCCTCCTCGTCCAGCCAGCGCAGCCCGGCGAAAAGGCGGGAGGCGGCCTCCACCGTGTCGCCCGATTCGCTGAGCTGCCAGACGGCGCCGGCGCCCGGCAGCGGCGGCCCGAAGGCCAGCAGCGCCTCGCCCGGCGCCACCGCGCGCGCCTCCAGCCGCACCGGCAGGCCGGGGGCGTAGTGCGAGCGCATCATGCCGGGCGCCGGCAGCGCCGCGCCCTCGGCCACCGCGCCGGGCCGGCCGAGGCCGCCGATCAGCGCCGCCTGCGCCGCCTCCGGCACGCCGCCCTGGCGCAGCAGCCGCGGCTGGGGGCCGGAGAGGTCGAGCACCGTGCTCTCCACCCCCACGGCGCAGGCCCCGCCATCGAGCACCGCCTCGATCCGCCCGGACAACCCGTCCAGCACATGCGCGGCGGTGGTGGGGGAGACGGCGCCGGAGCGGTTGGCCGAGGGTGCCGCCACCGGCACCCCCGCCGCCCGCAGCAGCGCCCGCGCCAGCGGATGGGCCGGCACGCGCACCGCCAGCGTCGGCTGCCCGGCGCCGGTCAGGGCGTCGATCCGGCTGCCCGGCGCGCGCGGCAGCACCAGGGTGAGGGGGCCGGGCCAGAAGCGCGCGGCCACGGCGCGGGCGCGCTCGTCGGCCAGCACCTCGGCGAAGGCGGCCTCGGCATCGGGGAAATGGCTGATCAGCGGGTTGAAGCGCGGCCGGCCCTTGGCCTCGAAGATGCGCGCCACGGCGCGTGCCTGCCGCGCATCGGCGCCGAGGCCATAGACCGTCTCGGTGGGGAAGGCGACCAGCGCGCCGGCCCGCAGCAGCCCGGCGGCGCGCCCGATGGCACTCTCCGGCAGGCGCTCCGTCGCGAGGCTCACGCGCGCCCCTGGCAGAGGAAGGGCTGGTTCTCCCAGCCGGGCTTGCCGTAGCCGAGCGGGCTGCCGTCGAAATGGGTGCAGCGGCCGCCGGCGGCCACCAGCACCGCCTCCGGTGCCGCCGTGTCCCACTCCATGGTGCGGCCGAAGCGCGGGTAGAGGTCGGCCGCCCCCTCGGCCAGGCGGCAGAACTTCACCGCCGAGCCGATCTGCACGATGCGCTGCACCCGCCGCCCCTCCAGGAAGGCCGGCAGCTTCGGGTCGTCCTTGTAGTGGCGGCTGGCCATGACCACGAGCCCCTCCGCCGGCACGGCGCGGCAGGCGATGGGGCGGTGCCCGCCGGCATCCTCCTTCCAGGCGCCCTGGCCGACGATGCCGGTGAACAGCTCGTCCGTGGCCGGGATGGCGACGGCGCCGAGCTTCGGCCGGCCATTCTCGATGAGGCCGATATTGACCGTGAACTCGGCCCGGCCGGCGGCGAATTCGCGAGTGCCGTCCAGCGGGTCCACCAGCCAGTAGCGCGGCGCGGCGGAAAGCTCGGCCCCGTCCGAGACCGCCTCCTCCCCGACCACGGGGATGCCGGGCGCGGCTTCGCGCAGCCCCTCGGTGATGATCGCCTCGGCCAGCCGGTCGGCGGCGGTGACGGGGCTGAGATCCTCCTTGCGCTCCACCGAGAAGCCGGCGTCACGCACGGAGAGGATGGCGGCGGCGGCGCTGCGGGCGAGTCGCGCGGCCAGGGCGAGGAGTTCGGCGTCTGTCATGCTGATATCCCTGTAGCACCCGCGGGCGCGCGGGGAAAAAGCCCCGCCGTGCCGCCGCACGGGTTTCCCCCGCCGTGCCGGCATGGTTCCGTTCCCTCCGCCATCACCGCGAGAGGAGCAGGCCATGAGCGAGACACCGGACGAAGTGCGCTGGGAGAAGCTGACCGCGCCCGAGCTGCGGGCGCTCGCCGGGCGCGGCGCGCTGGTGGTGCTGCCGGTGGCGGCGCTGGAGCAGCACGGGCCGCACCTGCCGGTCTGGACGGACAGCATGATCGGCCATGCCTGCTGCGTCCGCGCCGCCGAGCAGGCGCGCGACGTGCCGGCGGTGGTGCTGCCGCCGATGTGGATGGGCATGTCGGAACACCACCTGCCCTTCGGCGGCACCATCAGCCTGGACTACCAGACCTTCCACGGCGTGCTGCGCTGCGTCTGCCGCTCGCTGAAGGCGCAGGGCTTCGGCCGGCTGCTGCTGGTGAACAGCCATGGCGGCAACATCGACCCGCTGGCCGTCGCGGCGCGCGAGCTGTGCACGGAGTTCGCCATGCCGGTGGTGGCCACCACCATCTTCCACATCGACGGGCCGGGCGTGGCGGCGGTGCTGGAGACGCAGCCGGGCGTGCAGCATGCCTGCGAGGCGGAGACCAGCTTCTGGCTGGCGCTGCACCCGGAGGAGGTGCGGCAGGACAAGGTCGCCGATGCCCTGGCGGGGCCGGGCGTCTCCGCCGGCGCGGTGTTCCAGCGCTTCTGGTCCTTCGAGGAGCGGGCGCCCCGGACCGGCGTGCGCGGCGACCCGCGCGCCGCAACGGCGGAGAAAGGCGAGAAGCTGCTGGAGGTGGTGGCGGCGGCGCTGGCCGCGGCCATGCGGGAGAAGGTACTGTGGCGCTCTCCTCACGCGGTTTGGGAGGGAGGAAAATTGCCTCAGGGTTGATAAAATCGCTCAGAGGGCAAACGAAGTCTGGCGTGGCTTCGCAAGGCGTAATAAACTTTTCGTGATCCGTCACGATGAGGGATGCGCCTTATGGCTGTCCGGAGCCTCCGCCTCTCTTACCTTGCCCTGGCGATCCTGCTCTGCGCCATGGCGGTTGCCCTGTTGCATGCCACGACCACCGACCATCAGCACAGGATGGCGGCGGCCATCGTGCGGCAATCCGCCCAGACAGCCCTGCACCAGGTGGAGGCCCGGCTGGGGCGGGAGCTGGAGGTTGCCGTGATGGCGGCCACCAGCGGCGCACGCCTGCCCGCCCTGACCAAGGACAAGCCTTCCAAGGACGCCCCGGTGCCGCTGGAGCTGCTGCGCCGGCAGGGCTGGCTGGGGGTGCAGGTTTCCGGGCCGGACGGGCTGCTCTGGCGGGTGGCGCATGACGAATTCGCGCTCTGGGCGCCCGATCCGGAAGGGGAGGCCCGTGCCGCCAGCCTGCACCAGCCCATGGCCAGCAGCCTGCGGCGCGCCCGCTCCGGGCTGGGCGCGCACCTGCTGCTGCACGCGCCGCTGCCGGTGGAGGAGGGCGGCGGCGTCGTCACCATCGTGGTGCCGGCCGCGCTGGTGGAGCAGGCGCTGCGCGACCAGCTCCACATGCCGGGGCTGCACCACCGCGTGCTGGACCATGCCGGCCAGGACATCGCCAGCCGCCCGCCGGTGCAGCCGGGCGAGGCGGGGGAGCCGGCCGAGGGCACGCTGAGCCCCATCACCCTCACCGGCCCGCTCACCGGCTGGCGCATCGTCACCACCGTGGTCGGCTCCCTGACGGAATGGATGCCGCGGCCCTCGCTGCTGACGCTGGTGATGGGCGTGGCGCTGGCCGCCGCTCTGGTGCTGGTCTGCGTGCTGGCCTACCAGACCCGGCGCGGCCAGGCGGCGCAGGAGATGCTGACCCGCGCCCTGGCCGAGCAGGAGGCGGAGCGCCGCCTCTCCGACATCGCCGCCAACCTGCCGGGCGCGCTCTACCGTATCGTCCGCACCCCCGGCGGCAAGCTGGAATGCCCCTATATGAGCGACGGGCTGACCACGCTGATGGGCGAGCCCAGCGGCACCTCGCCGCAGGCGGCGCTGCAGCGCGGCCTGGCGCCGGAGACGCGGGCGCGGGTGGAGGCGGCGCTGCGCCACTCGGCCGACACGCTGACCCCGCTGCTGCTGGAGTTCGACTTCACCACCGCCGATGGCCGCCGCCTCTGGCTGCGCAGCATGGCCAGCGCCCATCCGGGCGTCGATGGTTCGGTCATCTGGGACGGCGTGCTGCTGGACAGCACCGTGCAGCGGGAGGCCGAGGAACGCGCCACCCTGCTGGCGCGCGAGGTGGACCACCGCGCCAAGAACATCATGGCCGTGGTGCGCTCGCTGCTGCTGCTGACGCCGCGCAACGTGCCGCCGGCGCAGTTCGTCGCCAATCTCGACGGCCGGCTCTGCGCCATGGCCCGCGCGCACGACCTGCTGGCCGGCCAGGGCTGGGCGGGGGCGGAGCTGGAATCGGTGGTGCGGCGGGAGCTCGCCACCTACGAGGATGCCGGCGGGGCGCCGCGCCTGGTCTGGCACGGCCCGGCGGTGCGCCTGACCCCGGGCAGCGTGCAGCCCGTGGAGATGATCCTGCACGAGCTGTCCACCAACGCCGCCAAGCATGGCGCCCTCTCCCGGACGGAGGGCATGGTGGAGGTGCGCTGGCTGGCCGTGGCGCAGGGCGGGCTGATGCTGGACTGGCGCGAGAGCGGCGGCCCGGAGGTGCAGGGGGAGCCGGGCCGGCAGGGCTTCGGCTTCCGGCTGATCCACACCCTGGCGCGGCACCAGCTGGGCGGCGGCGCCACCTTCCTGTGGTCGCCCACCGGGCTGCACTGCCGCATCCGCCTGGGCGCCGCCAGCATCGCCGCGATCGAGACCCTCTCGGAGCCGCCCCTGCCGGCCGATTCGCCGCTGGAGATCCCGGAGCCGCCGGCGCGCCAGGCCGCGATGGTGATGTGATCCGCAGGCGCGCCGGGGTTCAGGCCTTGCGCTCCCAGCCGCGCGGGCCCTGCTGCCAGTAGGTCAGGCTGTGGCCGGCCGCCTTGGCGGCGCTCCAGCGCTGGCGGGCGGCGGCCACGGCCGCCTCGTCCTGGCCGTCGAACAGGTCGAACACCCGGTCGTAGCTGCCGAGCCGCGCGCTCTCCGCGCCATCGACCAGGAACAGGAAGCGCGCGTCGTTCGGCGCCTCGTCCTCGGTGGTCAGCCAGATCGGCTGCATCGCGGCATGGCCGCTGCGCGGGCTGCCATGCGGCAGCCAGTCCGGGTCGGCGGAGAGCCAGAGGGCGGCGTCGAGGCTTTCCAGCCGCTCGGCGTCGCCCACCCGCACCACCGCCCGGCCGTTCTGCGCCAGCACCCGGCCCAGCAGCTTCGGCAGCGCCGCCGCCAGCGGCGTGCGCGTCAGGTGGTAGAAGCCGATCTCGCTCACGTCCTGCCTTCCCTCCGGTTCCGCTCCTCAGCGGCGGTGCGCGTCCTCGAAGCGCAGCGCCACCAGCCGCTCCAGCAGCCGCACGCCGAAGCCGCTCGGCCCTTCCGGCAGGCCGGGCGGGTTCCCGGCCTGCCCGGCCATGTCGACATGCGCCCAGGCAGGGGGTGTATCGCCCAGGAACTCGCGCAGGAAGGCCGCGGCGTGGCAGGCATCCGGCTGGCCGGGGCCGGCGGCGCACTGCCTCAGGTCGGCGATGCCGCTCCGCAGGTCCTCGCGGTGCGCCTCCCCGATCGGCAGCGGCCAGAGCCGCTCCCCCACCGCCTCGCCGGCGGCGCAGAGGGTGGCGCCGAGCGGCGCGTCGTTGCCGAACAGCGCCGCGCAGTGGTGGCCGAGCGCGGTGATGGCGGCGCCGGTCAGCGTGGCGAGGTCCACCACCGCCTCGGGGCGGAAGGCGCGCACCGCGTAGTTCAGCGCGTCGGCCAGCACGAGGCGGCCCTCGGCGTCGGTGTCGATGATCTCCACCGTGCGGCCGGAGAGGGTGGTGACCACGTCGCCCGGCCGGTAGGCGGCGGCGCCGATGGCGTTCTCGGCCAGGGCCAGCACGGCGGCGGCGGGGGCGGGGCTGTCGCGCAGCGCCAGGGCCAGCATGGCGCCGGCGCAGGCGGCGGCGCCGGCCATGTCGGCGCGCATCTGCTCCATGCCGGCGGCGGGCTTGAGCGAGAGCCCGCCCGTGTCGAAGGTGATGCCCTTGCCGACGAACACCACCGGCGGCGCGGCGATCCGCCCGGCCCAGCGCAGCACCGCCAGGCGCGGCGGATTGGCCGAGCCCTGGCCCACCGCCAGCAGCCCGCCGAAGCCGGCCTGCCGCAGCCGCTTGCGCCCCAGCAGCTGCACCGCGATGCCGTGCCGCTCCAGCGCCTTCAGCCGGTGGCCGAATTCCTTGGGCGTCAGCACGTTGCCCGGCGCCGCCACCAGGCCGCGCGCCAGCGCCACGCCCTGCGCCACCGCCCAGGCATCGTGCCAGAGCGGCGCCACCGCCTCCGGCGCGGGGTGCAGCAGCTCCAGCCGCAGCCCGGCGCGGGTGGCACCGAGCACGGCGCCGGTGGCGAAGGCCACCGCCTCCGCCGGCGCGAGGGCCGTGGCGTCCAGCACCGCGCGCGTCTCGCCCGCGGGCAGGGCGGCGAGGCGGGCGGCGCCAGCCTGCTCCCAGTCCGGCCCCGGCGCCAGGATGCGGCCAGGGCTCCAGCGCGCCGTGCCGGGCCGGTGCGGAAAATCCTGAGCCGGGAAGCCTTCGGGCGCCGGCGTTCCGGCGCGCCAGGGCAGGATGCGGGTGAGCGCGGCGGTCTTGCGGCCCAGACTTCCGCGCAGCCGCAGGCGGGGGGGCGCGGCCGGCGCCCGGGCGGCGCCTTCCGCGCCGGGCGGCCGGTCCTCGGCCCGCGTATCCTCAGCCCTCGTAATGGTCGGCCACCAGCCGGTCGAGCAGCCGCACGCCGAAGGCCGTGGCGCCCTTCGGCGTCAGGGCGCTGTCCTTCGTCGCCCAGGCGGTGCCGGCGATGTCGAGATGCGCCCAGGGCACATGCCCCTCGCGCGTGTCGACGAAGCGCTGCAGGAACTGCGCGGCGCTGATCGAGCCGCCGGGGCGGCCACCTACATTCTTCATGTCGGCGATGTCGGACTTGATCAGCTTGTCATAGGCCTCGCCGAGCGGCATCCGCCACACCGCCTCGCCCGTGGCGGCGCCGGCGGCGGAGAGCTGCTGCGCCAGCGCGTCGTCATTCGCAAACATGCCCGCATGCTCGTGCCCCAGCGCCACGATGATGGCGCCGGTCAGCGTGGCCAGATCGACCATGAATCGCGGCCTGAAGCGCTCCCGCGCGTACCAGAGCACGTCGGCCAGCACGAGCCGGCCCTCGGCGTCGGTGTTGATCACCTCGATGGTCTGGCCGGAATAGGAGCGCACCACGTCGCCCGGGCGCTGCGCGGTGCCGGAGGGCATGTTCTCCACCAGCCCGACCAGCCCGACGGCGTTGACCTTCGCCTTCCGCCCGGCCAGCGCCCCCATCAGCCCGATGACGGTGCCGGCGCCGGCCATGTCGTACTTCATGTCCTCCATGCCGCCGGCCGGCTTGATGGAGATGCCGCCCGTGTCGAAGGTGACGCCCTTGCCGATGAAGGCCACCGGCTGCGCGTCCGGCGCCGCGCCGCGCCACTGCATCACCACCATGCGCGGCTCCCGCGCGCTGCCCATGGCCACGCCGAGCAGCGCGCCGAAGCCGAGCTTCCGCAGTTCCTTCGGGCCGAGGATCTCGACCGTGACACCGAGCTTCTCCAGCACCTTGCAGCGCTCCGCCATCTCCTCCGGGTGGAGGATGTTGGGCGGCTCGCTGACCAGGTCGCGCGAGAGGAACACCCCGTCGGCCAGCGCCGAGAGGGGCTGGAAGGCCGCCTTGGCCTCCGCCGGCTCGGCGCTGGCGAGGCTGAGGCGCAGCAGCTTCGGCTTGTCCTCCGGCTTCTCGCGCGTGCGGTACTTGTCGAAGCGGTAGCCGCGCAGCCGGGCGCCGAAGGCCAGGGCGGCGGTCAGGGCGGCGTTCAGCCCCTCGGCCGCGATCACCGCCTCCGGCTCGCTGGCGATCAGCGGCAGGGCGGCGCCGCCGGCCTGCTGCGCGCTCTCCGCGTCCGGCTTCGGGCCGAGGCCGACCGCGACGATGCGGGAGAGATGCCCCCCCGGCGCCCAGAGCGTGCAGCTCTGCCCCTTGCGGCCCTTGAAGCCCGCCGCCTCCAGCCCGCGCGAGACCGCGCCGCCGCAGGCCGCATCCGCCTCCTGCGCCAGGCCGGAGAGGGTGAAGCCCTCGGCCAGCGGCAGGACCAGCGCGCCCGCCCGCGGCAGGGCGGCTTTGACGAACAGGATATCGGTCATGGCGGTTTCCATCATGGTGTCTGCGGGCCGGATCGTCTGCCGACAGCCTTGCCACCCCGGGCGCGGGTGGCAAGGGGCGGGGCGGCGATTCTTGCGAAACGGCGGGCAGGGCGGGCCGGCTGTGGCCGCGTGGGGCGGGCCCCCTAGAGCTGCGCCTCGATCGGCAGCCAGCGCACCAGCCGCGCCAGAAGGCGGCGTGTCCAGGGCGCTTCCGGCTCGTGCAGGGTGGTGCCGCCGGCATCGGTCCAGGTCAGGTGCCCCTTCGGGGTACGGCCGACGCGGTAGCTGCGGCCGGGGTCGGAGAGGCGGTGCTGCTCCAGCCCGAGCTGCTCCGCCAGGCCCGGATGGCGGGCCACCGCCCCCATCTCGGTGTTCAAATTGGCCGAGCGCGGGTCGAGGTTGAAGGAGCCGACGAAGACGAGGTCGCGGTCCACCATCAGCGCCTTGGTGTGCAGGCTGGCGCCGCGCGAGCCGAACACGCCGCTGCCATGCGCGCCGCTGCGCTTCAGCTCGTAGAGGTCGATGCCGAGCTCGACCAGGCGCGGGCGGTAGCGGGCATAGCCGGCATGCACCGCCACCACATCCGTCGCCGCGAGGGAGTTGGTGATGACGGTCACCCGCACCCCGCGCCGCACCAGATCCTCCAGCACCCGCATCCCCGCCTTGCCGGGCACGAAATAGGGGGAGATCAGCACCGCCTCCCGCTGCGCCTCGCGCAGCAGCGCGTCCAGCGCCGGTGCCAGGCCGCCGGGCACGCCGCGCCCCTTGGCCTTGGCGGGGGGGTCGGCCAGCACGCGCACCGTGTCGGCGGCGGGCAGCAGCGGGCGCTCCTGGTCCAGGAACTGGCGGCGCGTCTCGGCCAGGGCGCGCAGATAGGGCCGGGCCTTGCCGGAATCGGGGATGGCGTCCAGCTCGGCGCGGAAGGCGGCCAGCGCCGCGGCGCCGAGCCCGGCGGCGAGGCGGAACTGCTCCACCGGGCGGGCCAGGCTGCTGGCCCAGTAGCTGTCGAACACCGCCTGGGCCTGCCGCGCGGCCTCGCCGGCGATCAGCAGGTCGAGGTCGCGGAAGTTGAAGTCGCCGGCGCCGTCGAAATAGGCATCGGCGATGTTGCGGCCGCCCACCAGCGCCAGACGGCCATCGGCCACCCAGGCCTTGTTGTGCATGCGGTGGTTGAGGTGCCAGCCGCCGAGGGCGAATTCCACCGCCAGCGCCACCTGCCCCAGCCAGCGCAGCCGGGCGGTGTTGAACAGCCGCACCTCGATGCGCGGATGCGCCGAGAGCAGCGCGATGCGCCGGTCCACCCCCAGCACGTAGCTGTCGTCGAGCAGCATGCGCACGCGCACGCCACGGTCGGCGGCGCACAGCACCTCGCGTGCCATGAGGCCGCCGGTGATGTCGTCCGACCAGCGGTAGTATTGCAGGTCCAGGGTGCGGCCGGCGGCGCGGGCGCTGGCGGCGCGCACCATGAAGGCCTCCAGCCCGCCGGGCAGCAGCGCCACGCCGGTGGAGGCGCCATCGAGCAGCTTCTCGACCATCGTGTCGGCGTCCGAGACAGGCGGCGGCGCGCCGGCCAGCACCGGCTGCGCGGGGGCGTGCGGCGCCCTGGCCAGGGCCTCCAGGGGCGCGCCCGCGTTCATGCCGCCGCCGCGACCGCCGGCGGCATGGCCGGCAGCGCCGGGCGGAGGTCGAGCCGGGCCTTCAGCGGCAGGTGGTCGGAGGCGATGCGCGCCAGGGGGGTGTCATGCACTTGCACGTCCCGCACAACGCCGCGGGGCCAGCCCAGGATGCGGTCGAGCGCAAAAACGGGCATGCGCGAGGGGAAGCTGGCCGGGTTCATCGCCAGGGTGCCGAACAGCCCCTCCAGCGCGCGCAGCGAGGAGCGGCGGCCGGGGCGCCATTCGTTCAGGTCGCCCATCATCAGCGTCGGCATGCTCTCGCCCTGGCCGATCGCCTCCAGGATGGCGGCGGCCTGGCGGGCGCGGCAGCGCCGCAGCAGGCCGAAATGCGCCGCGACGACGCGCAGCCGGCCCGCCGGCAGCTCCATCTCGGTGATGACGGCGCCGCGCGGCTCGGCCCCCGGCAGGGCCAGGCGGCGCACCGCCAGCGGCGTGCCGGCCCGCACCAGCAGGGCGTTGCCGTGCCAGCCATGCCCGTCCGGCAGGCGGGAGACCGGCACCAGGGAAAGCCCGGCCTCGCGCAGCATCTCCGTGTCCAGCAGGCCGACGCGGCGGCCGAAGCGCTTGTCCGCCTCCTGCACCGCGATGATGTCCGGCTGCATCTCGGCGATGACGCGGGCAATGCGCTGCGGGTTGAAGCGCCGGTCCAGCCCGACGCATTTGTGGACGTTGTAGGAGGCCACCGTGATCGGCCCCCCCGGCACGGGCGGCAGCGGCACGGCGGGCAGGGCCGGGATGCCGTGCGCCTGGCGCAGCGCCGCCAGCCCGCCGGGCACGGGCCCGGTGGCGGGCGGGGCAGGCGTTGTCGGGATGCGCGTCGGATCGGGCAAGGTCGGGCTCCGCCATGGATCAGGGCAGGGCAAGGCCGCGCGAGCCGCCCGCCCCAGTCGGTCGCCGGGCGCGGCAGGCGCCCCGGGCTGTGGAAAACCTAGGTAAAGCCCCTCGGGTTTCCAAGCCTGGGCCGTGCCGCAGCGCACGCGCCCCAGCCCCGCGCCGCGATCCTGCCCTAATCTAGGCGCCGCTCAGCCGAGGCCGAGCAGCGAGCGGGCATACTCCCGCGCCGAGAAGGGGCGCAGGTCGGCGGCCTTCTCGCCCACGCCCACGGCATGCACTGGCAGGCCGAATTCCTCCGCCAGCGCCACCACGATGCCGCCCTTGGCCGAGCCGTCCAGCTTGGTGACGACGAGGCCGGTGACATCCACCATCTCGCCGAACACCTTGCATTGCTGGGTGGCGTTCTGGCCGGTGGTGGCATCCAGCACCAGCAGCACGGAGTGCGGCGCCGTCTCGTCCAGGCGGCGCATGACGCGCACCACCTTGCGCAGCTCCTCCATCAGCGCGCCCTTGTTGTGCAGGCGGCCGGCGGTGTCCACCAGCAGCACCTCCGTGCCCTGGGCCTGGGCCTGCTTCAGCGCGTCGAAGGCGAGGCCGGCGGCGTCCGCCCCCTCCTTCGCGTGGGCCACCACGGCGCAGCCGGTGCGGTTGCCCCAGATCTGTAGCTGCTCCACCGCCGCGGCGCGGAAGGTATCCCCCGCCACGAAGGTGACGCGCTTGCCCTGTTCGCGGAACTGCTGGCCGAGCTTGGCGATGGTGGTGGTCTTGCCGGTGCCGTTGACGCCCACCACCAGCACCACATGCGGGCGTTTCGCCCCGTCCAGCACCAGGGGCTTCGCCACCGGCTCCAGAATGGTGGCGATCTCGGCGGCCAGCGCCTCGCGCACCTCCTGGTCGCCCACCTCCTTGCCGAAGCGGGTGCGGCGGAAGGCGGTGACGATGCGCTGCGCCGCCGCGACGCCGAGATCGGCGGTGATCAGCGCCTCCTCCAGCTCCTCCAGCGCCGCGTCGTCCAGCTTGCGCTTGGTGAACAGGCCGGTCAGCCCGTCCGTCAGCTTGGCGGTGGACCGCGAGAGCCCCGCCTTCAGCCGGGTGAAGAAGCCGCCACGTGCCGCCGGCTCCTCGGCCGGCGCGGCGGGCTCGGGCTGCGCCAGGAGGGAGGCGGGGGGGCCGGGCTCGTGCTCCGGCTCCGGCTTGGGCACGCCGGGCGGGGGCGGCTCCGGCGGCGGGGCGGGGATCGGCTGCGGGCGCGGCTCGGGCGGGGTGATGCAGGGCCGGCGCGAAGAGATGAAAGTCGAGCGCGCGCCCAACCTCGAACATATCCGTAATAGCGTCCTGTCTGGCGAGGATGTCGTCGTCGGGG
>NZ_JBHSCH010000062.1:0-25869 GCF_042651065.1 Teichococcus aestuarii | reverse complement strand
GGCACCGGGCCGGAGGGGGCCGTCGCCCTGCCCGCCACGGCGCCGCGCGGCAGGGCGGCGAGCTTCATGCGCCCCTCGCGCAGCAGCGCCTGGCCTTCCCCGGCCAGGATGCGGGCGGCCGCGTCGGTGCCCTGCTGGCGCGGGTCGCGCGCCACGTCGGCCGGGGTCAGGCCGTGCTCGGCCAGCAGGTCGGCGGGCAGTAGGCAGCGGCCCTGCATGGACAGGGCGGGCGTGTTGCGCAGCACCCCGGCCAGCCCATAGGCGGCGCCCACCGCCTGCAGCCCGGGCAGACAGGCAGCCGGCGCCCCCAGCACCCGCCCCATGGCCACGGCCAGCCCGCCCGATGAGCCGCGCAGCAGCGCCAGCAGCGCGGCCCGGCTCGGGATCTCCTCCTCCGCCTCCGCCTCCCGGGCATCCACCATGCCAAGCAGGTCCTCCGGCGCCAGCGTGCCGGCGCGGATCGCCTCGGCCAGCGGCGCCGCCACCTCGTGCCGGCGGGGCGGCGCCCCGGCCTGCGCCTCCTCCACCGCCTCGCGCCACCATTGCAGGCGGATCAGCGTGGTCATGGCGTTGCTCGCCACCTCCCGCGCCCGCGCCAACTCATGGTTGAAGGCGATCAGCAGGCCCAGCGTGTCGCGCGTCTCTGGCGGGGCGAACAGCGTGCAGAGGAAGCGGTCGGGGTCGTGGCGCCGCGCCAGCGCGGCGATCGGGGAGAGGGGAGCGGGATCGGCCATCGGCAGGGTTATGAACACCATTCCGTGCCGTGCAAGCGTCAGGGGCCTTGCTTGACGCCACATCGGGGCACGCCTAGCTGTTTCAGCGCGCGGCGCCGCAACTCCGGCGCCGGTCGATGCTTGCCCGTCCGAGTCCAATCATTCATCGGGAGAACAGCTCATGGCTTTCAGCCTTCCGCCGCTGCCTTACGACGCCTCCGCCCTTGCCGCCTCCGGCATGTGCCAGGAGACGCTGGAGCTGCACCATGGCAAGCACCACAACGCCTATGTCACCGCGCTGAACGGCCTGGTGGAGAGTAAGGGCCTGTCCGGCAAGTCGCTGGAGCAGATCGTCGCCGAGGCCGGCAAGGCCGGCGCCGACGGCCTGCCCGTGCTGAACCAGGCCGGCCAGCACTGGAACCACATCCTGTTCTGGCAGGTGATGAAGCCGAATGGCGGCGGCGACAGCCTGCCCGGCAAGATCGGCGCCAAGATCGACGAGGATTTCGGCGGTCTCGCGCAGTTCAAGGAGGCCTTCAAGCAGGCCGGCGTGACGCAGTTCGGCTCCGGCTGGGCCTGGCTGGTGATGGACCAGTCCGGCAAGCTGAAGGTGACCAAGACGCCGAACGGCGCCAACCCGGTCTCCACCGGCGAAGGCACGCCGATCCTCGGCGCCGACGTGTGGGAGCACGCCTACTACCTCGACTTCCGCAACGTCCGCCCGAACTACCTCGACAACTTCCTGAACAAGCTGGTGAACTGGGAGAAGGTCGAGGAGCTGATGCTCAACGGTGGCCTGAAGTCCGGCCAGACGGCCTGATTTTTCTGCAAGCTGCCGGTCAGGGCCGGGACAGGGGGGCGCGGCACGGAAGCGGACCGCAAGGGCCCAGGGTCGCGGTTCCCGCTTCCGGCGCGGGATCGGACCGCTCCGCTCCAGCAAGGCGCCCGACGTCTCGCCCATGACACGGCAGTCCGACAAAAAAACCCGGGAAGCGGTGCTTCCCGGGTTTTTCTCTGGACGGCGGCGTCGTGGTGTCAGGCGGCCGGCTTGACGTCGTTGGCGGCCACCGGCTTCACCAGCGTGCTGATGGTGCTGCGCACCACGTTGATGCGCACATTCGGCGCGATCTCGATCTCGACCTCCTCCGAGCCTTCCTTGACCTTCGTCACGGTGCCCAGGATGCCGCCAGCGGTGATGACGCGGTCGTTGCGCTTCAGCTGGGTGAGCATCGCGCGGTGCTCCTTGGCGCGCTTCTGCTGCGGGCGGATCAGCAGGAAGTAGAAGACCACGAAGATGAGCATCAGCGGCAGGAGCTGCATGACGATGCCGGCGGCACCGCCGGCGGCGGCTGCGTCCTGGGCATAGGCGGGGGAGATGAACATGGGGGCTGCTTCCGTCTTGCCGGGTGTGGCCGGCGAAACTAGCCTCCCGGCCCCTGCCGTCAACACCTTGCCGCCCGCGAGGGCGATGAACGCCCCGCCAGGGCCCCAGGAGCGTCCCGCTTGTCCGACACCGCCGACCACCCTCTGATGCCCACCCTGGCCCGCATCGCCGCGGCGCTGGAGCGCCTGGCGCCGCCGCCGCCGGCCCGGCCCGATCTCGGCGCGGCCGACGCCTTCGTGTGGCACCCCGCCACCCACGGCGGCAGCCCGGCCATGCTGGCGCCGGTGCCGCGCGTGGCGGCGGTGGAGATCGGCCTGCTGCAGGGGGTGGACCGGCAGAAGGGCCTGCTGCTGGAGAACACCCGCCGCTTTGCCGCCGGGCTGCCGGCCAACAACGCCATGCTCTGGGGCGCGCGCGGCATGGGCAAGTCCTCGCTGGTGAAGGCCGCCCACGCCGCCGCCAATGCCGAGACGCCCGGCAGCCTGGCGCTGATCGAGATCCAGCGCGAGGACATCCGCACCCTGCCGGAGCTGCTGAACATCCTGCGCGGCGGCACGCGCCGCTGCCTGGTGTTCTGCGACGACCTCTCCTTCGAGCGCGAGGACCAGGACTACAAGGCGCTGAAATCGGTGCTGGATGGCGGCATCGAGGGGCGGCCGCCCAACGTGCTGTTCTACGCCACCAGCAACCGCCGCCACCTGATGCCGCGCGACATGATCGAGAACGAGCGCAGCAGCGCCATCAACCCCGGCGAGGCGGTGGAGGAGAAGGTCTCCCTCAGCGACCGCTTCGGGCTGTGGATCGGCTTCCACAACGCCGACCAGAACACCTTCTTCGCCATGGTGGAGGGCTATGCCGCCGCGCTGAAGCTGCCGGTCAGCCAGGAAGAGCTGCACCGCGCGGCGGTGGAGTGGTCTGTCACGCGCGGCGGGCGCTCGGGCCGCGTGGCGTGGCAGTTCATCCTCGACCTCGCCGGGCGGCTCGGCGTGGCGCTGCCGGAGTGAGTGGAGCGCCGCTGCCGCCGCCGCAGGGCGCGCGCCGGGAGGGCAGGGTGTTCCTCAACCCCGATGGCTCGCGCCCCGGCCAGAGCTTCGGCGCGCTGTGGCGGCTGATGCGCGAGCGCGGCGGCACGCCCTGGCCGGAGCGGGTGGAGAACCCCGTCTTCCCGGCTCCGCCCGCGCCGCCGCCGGGCCATGCCACCGTCACCTTCCTCGGCCATGCCAGCTTCCTGATCCAGCCGCATGGCGGGCCGGTGATGCTGACCGACCCGATCTGGAGCGAGCGGTGCAGCCCCTTCTCCTTCATGGGGCCGAAGCGGGTGCGGCCGCCGGGCCTGGCCTTCGAGGCGCTGCCGCGCATCGACCTCGTGCTGCTCAGCCACAACCACTACGACCATTGCGACATCCCGACGCTGAGGCGCCTGCACGCCCGCTTCGCGCCGCGCATCCTCACCGGCCTCGGCAATGCGAGGCTGCTGGCGAGGCATGGGATGCGCGATGTGGCGGAGCTGGACTGGTGGCAGGAGGCGCCGCTGCCCGGCGGTGGCGCGGCGCGCTTCCTGCCGGCCCGCCACTTCGCCGCGCGTGGCCTGCACGACCGGGCGCACACCCTCTGGGGCGGCTTCATGATCGAGCCGGCCTCGGGCGGGCGGATCTACTTCGCCGGTGACTCCGCCTGGGGCGCGCATTTCGAGGAGATCGGCCAGCGCCATGGCGGCATCGATCTCGCCCTGCTGCCGATCGGCGCCTATGCGCCGCGCTGGTTCATGCAGGTGGTGCACGTGAACCCGGAGGAGGCGGTGCGCGCCTTCGCGGTGCTGCGGGCGCGCGAGGCGCTGGCGATGCATTTCGGCACCTTCAAGCTGACGCAGGAAGGCATCGACGAACCGGTGGAGGGGCTGCGCGCGGCACTCGCCGAGGCCGGGCTGCCGGAGGCGCGGTTCCGCGCGCCGGGCTGCGGCGAGAGTGTGGTGGTCGGATTGGAGAAGTAAGATCTTCTTTTTCTGAAGAAAAAGAAGCAAAAAGACTTTGTCGGTTTGGCGTTGCGCCAAACCGACAAAAGCCTGGCTTCAGGCCCCGACGATGACCGCCCCGCCGAAGGTCTTCTCGACGAAGTCCTTCACCGCCGGGTCGGCATAGGCGCGCGCCAGGGTCTGCGCCCAGGGCTTGCCCTCATCGCCGCGGCGGGTGACGACCAGCACCGTATAGGCGCTGTCGGTGCCCTCGATGGCCAGGCCTTCCTTCAGCGGGTTCAGCCCGGCGGGCACGGCGTAGTTGCCGGTGATGGCGGCGGCGTCCACGTCATCGAGGCTGCGGGCGATGGAGGCGGCCTCCAGCTCGACGATGCGCACGCGCTTTGGGTTGCCGGTGATGTCGGCCACCGTGGCGCGGTAGTCGGCGCCGGACTTCAGTTCGATGACACCGGCCTTGGCCAGCAGCAGCAGGGCGCGGCCGCCATTGGTCGGGTCGTTCGGGATGGCGACGCGGGCGCCGTTCGGCAGGTCCGCCAGCGCCTTGTGCTTCTTGCTGAACACGCCCATCACCGTCAGCACGGTCTTGCCCACGGGCACGAAGTCGTAGCCGCGCTGCGCCTTCTGCGCGTCGAGGAAGGGCTGGTGCTGGTAGGTGTTGACGTCGATCTCGCCCGCCGCCAGCGCCGCGTTGGGCTGGATGAAGTCCGAGAACTCGGTGATCTTCAGCACGAAGCCCTGCTTCACCAGCACGTCGCGCACCACTTCGAGCACCTGGGCGTGCACGCCGCTGGTGACGCCGACGCGCAGCGGCCGCGCGGCGGTGCCGATCTCGCCCGCGCCCTGCGCGAAGGCCGGCACGCGGAGGATGGCCGGCAGCAGCAGCGCGCCGCCGGCGAGGATCAGGGTACGACGGTTCAGCATGGCGGCCACTCCTCAGAAGGCGGGAACGACGGAGCCCTGGAAGGTCTCCTGCACGAACTTCTTGATCTCATCGTTCTGGTAGGCGGCGACGAGGCGCTTCACCCAGGGGGCGTCCTTGTTGTCGCGGTGCACGGCGATGAGGTTGGCATAGGGGCTGTCGGCGCTCTCGATGGCGACGGCGTCGCGCACCGGGTTCAGCCCCGCGGGGATGGCGAAGTTGGTGTTGATGGCCGCGGCCTCCACCTCGTCCAGCGTGCGCGGGATCTGCGCGGCCTCCAGCTCGATGATGCGCAGGCGCTTCGGGTTCTCCGTCACATCGGCCACGGTGGCGCGGAAATCGGCGCCCTCGGTCAGCTTGAAGGCGCCGTTCGCCGCCAGCAGGGCCAGGGCGCGGCCGCCATTGGTCGGGTCGTTCGGGATGGCGATGCGGCCGCCATTCGGGATGTCGGCGATCTTCTTGTGCTTGCGGGAATAGACGCCCATCGGGAAGACCAGCGTCTTGCCCACCGCCACCAGCGGCAGGTTGCGGTCCCGCACCGTCTGGTCGAGGAAGGGCTGGTGCTGGTAGCTGTTGGCGTCCAGGTCCTTGGCCGCCAGCGCCGCGTTCGGCGTGATGTAGTCGGAGAACGGGACGATGCGCAGCACCAGCCCGTCGCGCGCGGCGATCTCCTGCACCTTCTCCAGCACCTGGCTGTGCGGCCCGGCGGTGCCGCCGATGCGCAGCGGGCGGGACTGCGTGCCGATCTCCTGCGCGCGGGCCGGAAGGCTGCCCAGGAAGGGCAGGGCGAGGCCGCTGCCGAGCAGCGTGCGGCGGTTCAGGGACATGGCGGTCTCCTTCTTTTTTGTATCGGGTCTACGGTCAGCGGCGGCGGACACGGCGCACCAGCCAGTCGCCCAGCGATTGCAGCCCCTGCACGAACAGGATCAGCACGATGACGACGCTCGCCATCACCTCCGGCATGAAGCGCTGGTAGCCGAAGCGGATGCCGAGATCGCCCAGGCCCCCGCCGCCCACCGCGCCGGCCATGGCCGAGTAGCCGACGAGGCTCACCAGCGTGACGGTAACGGCGGCGATCAGGCCGGGCATCGCCTCCGGCACCAGCACCTTCCACAGGATCTGCAGCCGGGTGGCGCCCATGGCGCGGGCGGCCTCGACCACGCCGCGGTCCACCTCGCGGAAGGCGGTCTCGAACAGGCGGGCGATGAAGGCCGTGGAGGCCAGCGCCAGCGGCACGATGGCCGCGCCCGTGCCGATCGAGGTGCCGGCCACCAGCCGGGTGAAGGGCACGATCGCCACCATCAGGATGATGAAGGGGGTGGAGCGGACGGCGTTGATCAGCAGGCCGAGCGGCCGGTTCACCAGCCCGTTCTGCGCCAGCCCGCCACGGTCGGTGGCGTGCAGCAGCAGCGCCAGCGGCAGGCCGAAGACGATGGCGATGGCGGCGGCGCCGCCGACCATGGTCAGCGTCTCGATGGCAGCCTCGACGAAGAGCTGCTCCAGCATCGGGGTGAGCCAGGGGATCATGTCAGGCGGCCTCCGCCTTGGTCTGGAGGGTCGGGGCGTCCACCGGGGTCACGGTCAGGCCCAGCTCGGTGAACCAGGCTGTGGCGGCGTCGATCTGCTCCGGGCTGCCATAGGCGGCAAGCGCCATCAGCCCGAAGGGCTCGCCGGCGATCTCGTCGATGCGGCCCGAGATGATGTCGAGGTCGAGCGCGAAGCGGCGCGAGGCCTCGCTGATGACGGCGCGCGTGCTGTTCGGCCCGGCGAAGAGCACCTGCAGCAGGCGCCGCTCCTCTCCCTCGCGCGGGGCGGGGAGGCGGGCCACGGTGCCGGGCGGGATGAAATGGCCGATGGTGTCGGCGATGAAGCGGCGCGTGGTGGGGTGGCGCGGCCGGGTGAAGACGTCGAACACCCGGCCCTCCTCGATCACCTGGCCGCGCTCCATCACCGCCACGCGGTCGCAGATCTCCTTCACCACCGCCATCTCGTGGGTGATGAGCAGCACGGTGAGGTCGAGCTGGTCGCGCAGCCGCTTGATCAGCGCCAGGATCTCCTGCGTCGTCTCGGGGTCGAGCGCGCTGGTCGCCTCATCGCAGAGCAGGATGCGCGGGCGTGGGGCGAGCGCGCGGGCGATGCCGACGCGCTGCTTCTGCCCGCCCGAGAGCTGCGCCGGGTAGGCGCCCGCCTTGTCGGCCAGCCCCACCAGGGCCAGCGCCTCCGCCACGCGCTGGGCGCGCTCGGCGCGCGGCACGCCGGCCACCTCCAGCGGGAAGGCGACATTGTCCGCCACGGTGCGGGAGGAGAGCAGGTTGAAGTGCTGGAACACCATGCCGATGCGCCGGCGCCGCTCGCGCAGCGCCGTGCCGTCCAGCCCGAGCAGGTCCTCGCCCAGCACCCGCACCGCGCCGGAATCAGGGCGCTCCAGCAGGTTCACGCAGCGGATCAGGGTGGATTTGCCGGCGCCCGAGCGGCCGACGATGCCGAAGATCTCGCCCGGCGCCACCTGCAGCGAGACGCCGTCCAGCGCCTTCGTCGCGGCGCCGCGCCCGGTGAAGAGGCGGCGCAGGTCGCGCAGGTCGATGGCGGGGCCGGGGCCGGCTCCGGTTACGGCCCCGGGCTGCGCGGGCGGCGGCGCCGGCGCGGCGGCAGAAACAGACATGGCAGTTCCGATGACGTGAAAGCGGGGGAGGAGGGCGCCACGCGGCGCGGCGGCACGGCGGCACCGTGCCTGGCGGATCAGCCGGCGGTCAGCAATCCGGCGTTCAGCAGAGGGGCATTCGACAGGTCATGGGCACTCCGGGCATCTCCAACACGGTCGGATGACCCACGAAGCGACCGGCGGCGGAGGGCTTCACCCTCCCGGCCCGCAGCCCGGCTTCCTGGCGCTTTAGCACTTGGTGTCGCGGCGCAAGCTGCATCCGTCAAATCCCCGCGGGAAGGCATATTCCCCTTCCGATGCGGAGAATGGAGAAACCACAGCCCGACCGCAAGCATGGAAGCGCCTCATAAGACCATGCGCTGAACGCATGGCTCGTCCTCGTGATCAGCCATGGCGTGCAAATCTCGCGCAGAGGCTGTAGAAGGCGCGGCATCCTGCCGGGTGAGCGGCGCCATCGCGCCCACATCCCGCAGAGGAAGCGCCCCAGACCCGGGTGCGCACCACCCGACCGTGGCGGATCTTTCGAACACATGCCTTTTCCTGTGATGCCCGAAGCGCTTCTGCGCGCCCTCACCGAGCGCGGCTATGCCGAGCCCACCGCCGTGCAGGCGGCGGTGCTGGAGCCGGAGACGGCGGGGCGCGACCTGCTCGTCTCGGCGCAGACCGGCTCGGGCAAGACAGTGGCCTTCGGCCTCGCCGTCTCGCCGGAGCTGATGGGCGAGGCGGAGCGCCTGCCGCCCGCCGGCGCCCCCCTGGCCCTGGTGGTGGCGCCGACGCGCGAACTGGCGCTGCAGGTGCGGACCGAGCTTTCCTGGCTCTACGCCGCGGCCGGCGGGCGCGTGGTCAGCTGCGTCGGCGGCATGGACCCGGTGGCGGAGCGCCGCGCCCTCTCGCAGGGCGCGCACATCGTCGTCGGCACGCCGGGCCGGCTGTGCGACCACCTGGACCGCGGCAATCTCCGCCCCGAGGCGCTGCGCGCCGTGGTGCTGGACGAGGCGGACGAGATGCTCGACCTCGGCTTCCGCGAGGAGCTGGAGAAGATCCTCGGCGCCGCGCCGGAGGACCGCCGCACCCTGCTGTTCTCCGCCACCGTGCCGCGCGAGATCGCGCGCCTGGCCGAGAACTTCCAGAGCGACGCCCTGCGCATCGAGGCCAAAGGCGAGGGCGGCCAGCATGTCGACATCGCCTACAAGGCGGTGCTGGTGGCGCCTTATGACGTGGAGCGGGCGGTGGTGAACCTGCTGCGCGTCTCCGACAGCCCGCGCGCCATTGTCTTCTGCTCCACCCGCGCGGCGGTGGCGCGGCTGCACGGCAACCTCTCCGAGCGCGGCTTCTCCGCCGTGGCGCTCTCCGGCGAGCTCTCGCAGGCCGAGCGCAGCCGCGCCCTGCAGGGGCTGCGCGACGGCCGCGCCCAGGTCTGCGTCGCCACCGACGTGGCGGCGCGCGGCATCGACCTGCCGGATCTCGGCCTGGTCATCCATGCCGAGCTGCCGAAGGAGCCGGAGACCATGCTGCACCGCTCCGGCCGCACTGGCCGGGCGGGGCGCAAGGGCACCTCGGTGCTGATCGTGCCGCCGAGCCGCCGCCGGATGGCCGAGCGGCTGCTGATGGCCGCGCGCGTCGAGGCCGAATGGGGCCCGCCGCCGGCCGCCGAGGCCATCCATGCGCGCGATGCCGAGCGGCTGGCCGCCCAGGCCCAGGCCCTGCTGGCCGAGGAGCCCTCGGCCGACGACACCGCCGTGGCCCGCGCCCTGCTGGACGGCGGCGCCGCGCCGGAGGCCATCGCCGCCGCGCTGGTGAAGGTGCTGCGCGCGCCGCTGCCGGCGCCGGAGGAGCTTTCTGCCGTGGAGGCCGGCCCGCCGCGCCGCCCGGTGCGCGAGCGCCCGACCGGCCCGGGGCAGGAAGGCGTGTGGTTCCGCATCAATGTGGGGCGCGACGGCAATGCCGATCCCCGCTGGGTGCTGCCCTTCCTGTGCCGGCGCGGCCAGGTGGCGCGCGACGAGATCGGCCGCATCCGCATCCTGGGTCGGGAGACGCAGTTCGAGGTGGCCGCCTATGCCGCCGGCCGCTTCGCCGCCGCGGCCCGCCGGCCGGATGCGGACGACCCGCATATCCGCGTGGAGCCGGTGCCGGCAGGGCACACCGCCCGCGGCCCGCGCCCTTCCGGCGGTGATCGGGGACGCCGCCCACAGTTTCGTTGAGGCGGTCTGGTCTCGTTCAAGTTGCTGTGCGGAGGTGATGCCCTCCCTCCTGCCGGCTTCCATATCTGCTAGAGGCGGAGCTTCACGGACAAAGAATGGCGCTTCGTCGTCCTGGAAGGAGGACTGGCCGACGTTTGGCGGATCGAGGAGAAGCAGGATTGATGCCGTGGCACGAGCAGACGTCTTTCGATTCTGGGGATGATCTCGCCATCGACCGGCTGAGCCTCGCCGCGCCTTTGCTGGGCGCCACCGGCTGGATCGACGGGCTGGCACGCCTGGTCGGGCTGGATCTCTCCGTTGGGGAGGCGCCGTCCGCCCGCACGGCGCTGGCCCATACCGCCCTGGCGCAGACCCTCCAGGAGATGTTCGCGCCGCTCGGCTTCAACCTGCGGCGCATCGCCCCGCCGGGTGAGGCGCGTGGCGATGAGGCCGCGCAGACGGAGCCCGCCCCGGCCAGCCTTGTCGCCGCCCGCCGCACCGGCCGCCCGGTCTGCTCCATCCACATGCCGCTGAGCGTCGCCGCGCCCGATCCCCGCTGGACGCGCCCTCCCCATGCCCTGACCCGCCGGGGCAGCCAGCTTTTCGGCTGTGGCACGCGCGGCGGGCAGGGGGCCATCGCCGCCGTATGGGCGGCCCTGCGCGCGGCCGATGCGGTGGGGCTGCCGCTGCGCTTCGACCCCGTGCTGCTGTTCACCCCCCATGACGACAGCGGCGCCGTGTTGCGCCATCTCTGCGAGCAGGGCGAGGTGAGGGGCCATTTCCTGTCGCTGGGCGGGATGGCCGCGCCCCGCATCTGGGCCGGGGCGCTGGGACTGCTGACGGTTGAACTGCGCATCGACGGCGCCGCCGATGCCGAGGCCGCGCTGCCAGTCCTGGCGCGGCTGGCGGAGCTGCAGCACCAGGTATCGCAGCGTCTCAGCACCCTGCCCGCCGCCCTGGAGGGCGAGGGCATCCAGCTCTCCGCCCAGCTTTCGGTCGCCTCCGTGAGCATGAGCCCGGATGGCGGCATACGGCGGCGCTGCACCGTGGTCGTGCAGCGCCGCTTCACGCCCGAGGAAGGCGCGGAGGCCGCGCTGGAGGAGCTGCGCGCGGCCATGGCCGGGCTGGAGGTTCCTGGCTGTGCCCTGGAATGCCGGATGGTGCGCCACCTGCCCGCCGCCCTGGCGCCGGAGGAGGGGCCGCACGGCGCCCGCTGGCAACGCGCGCTGAGCTGGGGCTTCGGCTTCGCGCCCGATGGGTTCCGCCGCGCGAGCAGCCTGGAAGGGTCGGCCTTCGGCTTCGTGCAGCAGGCCGGCGTGCAGGAGATCCTGGTCGGCGGGCTGACACGGCCCGGGCAGCGCCAGGAGGCGGTGAACGAATTCACCACCGTCGAGGATGTCGAAGCCCTGGGCCGCGCCGTCCTGGCCTATCTGGCCGATGCACCGGAGCAGCCGCTGGACGGCTTCTGAGCACGCCGCTCCGGCAGAATCGTCCGGCAAGGGACGTTCCGCTCAGCGCCCTGGCCAGAGGCCGGGCGTCGCCAGCTCCACCAGATGCCCTTCCGGGTCCCGCAGGAACAGGCTGTGGCCGCCGCTTGGCCAGGAGACCGCCCCCTCCACCGCGACGACGTTCAGCGCCAGCCATTCCCGCCAGGCCGGCAGGGTCTCGGCCGCCACGCCGAGCGCGATGTGCTGCCGGCCGCCGGCATCGTGCCCCGGAATATGGCCGCCCGGCGTCTCGGTGGCGGCCGCGGCGCTGCCCCGCCGGAACAGCAGCAGCACGCCAGGACCGATGCCGAGGGCGCAGAAGGTGTCGGTGGCCCGCAGGCACTCCAGCCCCAGGATGTGCTCGTAGAACCAGCGTGTCGCGCGCAGGTCCCGCACATAGAGGGCGGTCTCCAGCAGCTTTCCGGGTACCGCCGGGCGGAGGGCGGTCATGGGTCCTGTCCTTGGCCTGGGCTGTGATGATGCAACCGGCCCGGCCGCCGAGGGTTGCTCATCTTGAATGCCGGCACGCAGGCCCGGCTGACAGATCCAAGGAGAACCGCGATGGCCTCGCCGGAAACCCGCTCCCCGCCCCATCAGCCCGTGACCCAGGGCAAGGACGCCCGCCAGAACGACCAGGAGCTGGAGAAGGCCCTGGAGGACACTTTCCCGGCCAGCGACCCGCCGTCCCAGTCCAGCCCGACGCAGACGGTCGGCTGGGAAGAGCCTGAGAAGGAAGACACGGAAAACACGAAAAAGGGCGGCTGAGACACCGGCATCGCCCGCCCGTTCAGTCCGGCGTTGCCTCCGGGAAGCGCAGGCTGAACCGGGTCCGGGGACGGTGCTCGGTGAGCAGGTCCCCGTCCAGCTGGCGTGCGCAGGATTGCAGCAGCGTCATGCCGAACCCGGCGGACCGCATGGCCGCCAGCGCGTCCATGCCCGCCCCGTCATCCTCGACACTCAGCACCAGCATGTCCTCCTCGCGCTCGAGGCGGAGGTGGATGTTGCCGTGCCGCCCATCCGGGAAGGCATGGCGGAGCGCGTTGCTCACCATCTCCGCCACGGCCATGCCAAGAGGCAGGGTACGGTCCCTGCTGAGCGATGCCGGAACCGTCTCCACATGGAGGACCACCGGCCGCCGCGCCATCCAGTGGCGGATGATCCAGTGGGCGAAGGTTTCCAGATAGCGATCGAGCGGGACGCTCCCGGCGTCGCCAGCCTGATGCAGCGCCTCGTGCAGCGCCGCCATGCTCTGGATGCGCTCGCCCGCCATCTCCAGTGCCGCCTTCACCTCCGGCGGGGTGCGCCGGGCCTGGAGGCGCAGCAGGCTGGAGACGAGCTGGAAGTTGTTCTTCACCCGATGCGTCAATTCCCGGTAGAGTCGTTCATGGCGGGCGACGGCCCGGGCCCAGTCCTGTTCCGCCCTGTGCTGCGCCGTGACATCCATCAGCACGCCGGCGGCTTCCCCCGGCCCGGCGGGCCGGCCGCGCAGCAGAAGGGCGCGCGTCTCGCCCGTGGCGCTGGGCAGCAGGCGGAACACCACCTCGACCGGCGCTGTCTCCAGATCGCGGCCAGCCTGCCGGAAGGCCTCCAGATCATCGGGGTGGAGGTGGTTGTGCAACTGCCCCAGGGAGACGGGCCCCGTGCCGGCGGGACGCCCGAGCACGCGCCAGGCGCTGGCGCAGAGGCTGATGGTCTGGCTGGCCACGTTCCATTTCCATCGGCCTGCCTGGCCCAGCGCCTCCATCTCGTGCAGGGCCTGCCGGAGCTGGTTTCCCTCGTCGGTGACGTGGCGCAGCTCGCCGGCCACCAGTGCCACCAGCAGGCCCGCCGCCAGCAGCGTCAGCGCCTCCCCGCCCGACAGGGTTCCATGCCCAAGGGCCAGTTCCTCCCCGAGCGTGAGCAGGGACAGGAACAGCACGCAACCCACCCCGCCCGGACGGCCACCGACGGCGCCGGCAAGGGCGATGGCCGGCAGCAGCAGGGCCGGGCCATGGGTGCCGGGCCATAGGGCCTCGGCGGCCTCCCATGCCAGCATGCCCGCCAACGCGCAGCCAAGCGCCACGAGCTGGCTGGAGATGACACCTCCGGCCCGCGGCAGGCGCGAGACGATCTTGATCACCCGGGAAGCGCCGCACCGGGATGGCGTCCGGCTTTCCCCTGATCCTTGCCTCCCCTCTTGCCGCGACTACCCATTGACCACGGTGCCTCCATTCGGGTGCAGAACCTGCCCGGACATGTAGGACGCATCCGGCCCGGCGAGGAAAATGTAGCACGGCGCCACCTCATCCGGCTCGCCGGGGCGGGCCATGGGGGCGGACTGGCCGTGCTTCTCCATGCGTTCTGCATCGAATGTGGCCGGGATCAGCGGCGTGCGGATCGGGCCCGGGGCCACCGCGTTGACGCGGATGCCCTGCTCGGCCAGGGCGGTGGAGAGCGAGCGGGTGAAGGCGACGATTGCCCCCTTGGTGGCGGCGTAGTCGATCAGCGTCGGGCTGCCGTGATAGGCGGTGACGGAGGTGCTGTTGATGATGGACCCGCCGCGCGGAATGTGCGGCAGCGCCGCGCGCGTCATCCAGAACTGCGAGAGGATGTTGGTGCGGAAGGTGGCTTCCACCTGGTCCACCGGAATGCTGGCGAAGTCGTGGTGCACATGCTGCTCGGCGGCGTTGTTCACCAGGATGTCGATGCGGCCGAAGCGCGCGACGGTTTCGGCCACCAGCCGCCCGGCCACCGCCGGATCCCCGATATCGCCATGGCAGAGCAGGATCTCGCGGCCTGCTTCCTTCACCAGCCGCTCCGTCTCCCGCGCATCCTCGTGCTCCTCCAGGTAGCCGATGACGATGTCGGCGCCCTCCTTGGCAAAGCCCACCGCCACGGCGCGGCCGATGCCGCTGTCGCCGCCGGTGATGAGGGCGACCTTGCCGGCCAGCTTCCCGGCGGCGCGGTAGTCGCGCATGGCGGAACGGGGGGCGGGGTCCATCGCCCATTCCCGCCCCGGCTGGCGGGGCTGCACGGCCGCGGGAGGGGCGGAAGGCTGCTGGCTCATCGGCGGTTCTCGGATCGGTTCTCGGGCGACGAGGAAGGCGGCGCCGGATGTGAAGGGATTGCGGCAGCCGCGCCGGCGGGCCGCGACGCGCCGGCAGCGGGCCTGCGGAGGCGGAGCCGGGATGCTTCCTGCGGACGTGCAAAAGCCCGGATACCCATGGCGTACGGAGAGCCATGGGTTTCCTTCGATGGGCCAGGCCAGGCTGTCCACCGGTGTGGCCGCGGGCCCCTGGCACGTTGTGGATGCGGCATGCTGGCCCGAACAACCAGCCGCCAGGGCAAGAGTTTCAAGGGTTGAGGGCAGTGTGAAGCGCCCGGCCTGTCATCGAACCTTCATAAATATGAAATAGAGTCGTCGTGCCCCGGGCCTAGAAGGCGTCCAACCGAACCGGCCCCCCGCCGTGCCCTGCGCGGCCAGGACCGGACGCAAGAACGGAGAGATATGGTGAGCAATCGACTTCTGGCCCTGGCGGCTGGCGTTGTGGCCACGTTTGGCCTGTCCATGACCGCGCACGCGCAGCAGGCGACCATCACCGGGGCGGGCGCGAGCTTCCCCAACCCGCTCTACCAGAAGTGGGGCGAGGCGGCGAAGGAAGGCGCGGGCATCCAGCTCAACTACCAGTCCGTCGGCTCGGGCGCCGGCCAGGCGCAGATCCGCAACCGCACCGTCGATTTCGGCGCCTCCGACGCGCCGATGACGGCCGAGCAGCTGCAGGAGCACAACCTGCTCCAGTTCCCCTCGACCATGGGCAGCCTCGTCGCCATCGTGAACATCCCGGGCGTCGAGGACCACCAGATGCGCCTGACGGGCGAGCTGCTGTCCGAGATCTACCTGGGCAAGATCACCAAGTGGAACGACCCCAAGCTGGTCGAGATGAACCCGGGGCTGAATCTGCCGAACCTGGCGATCGCGCCGGTCTACCGCGCCGACGGCTCGGGCACGACCTATGTGTGGGTCTCCTACCTCTCGGCCGTCTCCAGCGAGTTCAAGCAGCGCGTCGGCGTCGGCACCTCGGTGAAGTGGGCCGCCGGCACCGGCGCCCGCGGCAATGAGGGCGTGGCGGGCACGGTGCGCAACGTGCGCGGCGCCATCGGCTATGTCGAGCACGCCTATGCGGCGCAGAACAAGCTGGTGACCACCCAGCTGCGCAACAAGGCCGGCAACTTCGTCCAGGCCGAGCCGGAGGCCTTCCAGGCCGCCGCCGCCAATGCCGACTGGTCCACGCCGAACTTCGCCGCCAGCCTGATCGACACCCAGGGCGACAAGTCCTGGCCGATCGTCTCGCCCACTTTCATCCTGCTGCCGAAGAACCCGCAGGACGCGAACCGGGCGCAGAACGTGATGAAGTTCTTCGACTGGGCCTTCAAGAACGGCGACCAGATGGCCGTGCAGCTCGACTACATCCCGCTGCCGGAGACGGTGGAGAGCGCCATCCGCGCCGCCTGGGCCGCCGAGGTGAAGGTGGACGGCAAGCCGGTCTGGCCGGCCAACTAATCCGGCCAGTACGAGCGGACGAGACCAGGGCGGGCGGTTCCGGAAGGACCCGCCCGCTTCCCGCAAGCCGGGCCGGGCGCTATCCCGCCCCGCAAACCCGCTTTCCGGAGCATCCCCTTGCAGCAGGCTGCAACCCTCTCCGCCCAGACGGCGCCGCCACCCACGCATGAATTGCGCCGGGGCCGAAGCTCCGGCGCGCTGGGCGACGCCATCTTCGCCGCCGCCTGCCGCAGCGCCGGCGTGCTCGTGCTTCTGCTGCTCGGCGCCATCATCCTGGAGCTGTTCCTGGGTGGGCTGCAGGCCTTCCGCACCTTCGGCCCCGGCTTCGTCACCTCGACGGAGTGGGACCCGGTGCAGGAGGTGTTCGGCGCCGGCGTGTCCATCTACGGCACCATCGTCACCGCGGTGCTGGCGCTGATCATGGCCGTGCCGCTGGCCTTCGGCGTGGCCTTCTACCTGACCGAGCTGGCGCCG
Source organism: Teichococcus aestuarii (assembly GCF_042651065.1). Taxonomy (NCBI): domain Bacteria; kingdom Pseudomonadati; phylum Pseudomonadota; class Alphaproteobacteria; order Acetobacterales; family Roseomonadaceae; genus Roseomonas; species Teichococcus aestuarii. The sequence goes on along the minus strand of NZ_JBHSCH010000062.1, from coordinate 9,538 downwards.
GCCTGGCTGAAGCGCCCGGTCGGCACGGCGGTGGAGCTGCTGGCGGCGGTGCCCTCCATCATCTACGGCATGTGGGGCTTCTTCCTGATCGTCCCCTTCATGTCGACGACCCTGCAGCCCTTCATCATCGACACGCTGGGCACGCTGCCGGTGCTGGAGAACCTCTTCGCCGGCCCGCCCTTCGGCACCGGCATCTTCACCGCCGCGCTGATCCTGGCGATCATGGTGCTGCCCTTCATCGCCGCCACCATGCGCGACGTGTTCGAGACCGTGCCGCCCGTCTACAAGGAGAGCGCCTACGGCCTCGGCTGCACGCAGTGGGAGGTGGTGCGCAGCGTGGTGCTGCCCTACACCCGCGTCTCGGTGGTGGGCGGCATCATGCTCGGCCTCGGCCGCGCCCTGGGCGAGACCATGGCCGTAACCTTCGTCATCGGCAACGCCAACCGCATCTCCACCAGCCTGTTCGGCCCGGGCAACACCATCGCCTCCGTGGTCGCGCTGGAGTTCGGCGAGAGCGAGCTCGGCAGCCTCAAGCTCTCCGCCCTGCTGGGGCTGGGCTTCATCCTGTTCGTCATCTCCTTCATCGTGCTGGCTGCCTCGCGCTTCCTGCTGCGGCAGCGGCTGAAGGCCTGAACACCATGAGCGCCACCCTCCACCCCGCCAGCGGCCCCGCCAAGGACATGCGCGTCGCCGCCGCCCTGGGCCGCCGCCGCCGCGCCACCTCCCACCTCGTGAAGTTCGCCTGCTACGGCGCCACGGCGGTCGGGCTGCTGCTGCTGCTCTCCATCCTCGGCACGCTGTTCTGGAACGGCTTCGCGGCGCTGAACCTGCGCGTCTTCACCGACATGACGCGCCCGCCCGGCTCCGAGGGCGGCCTGCTGAACCCGATCATCGGCAGCCTGATCCAGACCGGCATCGGCACCGCCATCGGCACGCCGATCGGCCTGCTCGTCGGCACCTACCTGGCCGAGTATGCCAAGAACTCGCCGCTGGCCAACGCGGTGCGCTTCGTCTCGGACATCCTGCTCTCGGCGCCTTCCATCCTGATCGGCCTGTTCGTCTACCAGATCCTGGTGGTGCCCTTCGGCGGCTTCTCCGGCTGGGCCGGCTCGGTGGCGCTGGCCATCATCGTCATCCCCATCGTGGTGCGCACGACGGAGGACATGCTCCGCCTGCTGCCCGACACGCTGCGCGAGGCCGTCATCGGCCTCGGCGCGCCGAAGTGGAAGATGATCACGCTGGTCTGCTGGCGGGCCGCGGCGTCCGGCATCGTCACCGGCGTGCTGCTGGCGGTGGCGCGCGTGGCGGGCGAGACGGCGCCGCTGCTGTTCACCTCGCTCGGCAACCTGAACTGGTCGCTCAGCCTCTCCGCGCCCATGTCCAGCCTGCCGATCACCATCTTCGCCTATGCCGGCTCGCCCTATCAGGACTGGATCGCGCTGGCCTGGGCCGGTGCGCTGATCATCACCCTGGGCGTGCTGGGGCTCAACATCGTGGCGCGCAGCCTGCTGCGCAGGAAGTGAGGAAGACCATGGGCGTTTCCATGATCCAGACCGGCGCGGACACCGCCGTGGCCGCCAAGCCGGGCGCCGCGATGAACGCGCCGCGCATCGCCGTGCGCGATCTCGACTTCTACTACGGCGCCAACAAGGCGCTGAAGGGCATCAACTTCGACCTGCCGGACCGGCAGGTGACGGGGATGATCGGCCCCTCGGGCTGCGGCAAGTCCACCCTGCTGCGGGTGCTCAACCGCATGTACAGCCTCTACCCCGGCCAGCGCGCCACGGGGCAGGTGCTGCTCGACGGCAAGAACATCCTCGACGCCGATGTGGACATGAACGCGCTGCGCGCGCGCATCGGCATGGTGTTCCAGAAGCCGACGCCCTTCCCGATGACGATCTACGAGAACATCGCCTTCGGCGTCCGGCTGCACGAGAAGCTCTCGAAGAGCCAGATGGACGAGCGGGTGGAATGGGCGCTGACGCGCGCCGCCATCTGGGGCGAGGTGAAGGACCGGCTGAACAGCAACGCCATGGGCCTCTCGGGCGGCCAGCAGCAGCGCCTCTGCATCGCGCGCTCCATTGCCGTGCGCCCGGAGGTGATCCTGCTCGACGAGCCGACCTCGGCGCTCGACCCGATCAGCACCCTCAAGATCGAGGAGCTGATCGACGAGCTGAAGCAGGACTTCACCATCGCCATCGTCACGCACAACATGCAGCAGGCGGCGCGCTGCGCCGACCAGGTGGCCTTCTTCTACCTCGGCGAGCTGATCGAGGTGGCGCCTGCGGAGGAGATGTTCACCGCGCCCAAGCAGAAGAAGACCCAGGAATACATCACCGGCCGTTTCGGCTGACGAGGGCGCCATGAAGACCTTGCCGACCGAGACGTCCGACCCGCAGCCCCAGCAGAGCGAGCACATCGTGCGTTCCTACGAAGAACAGCTCAAGCGCCTGCGCGAGATGGTGGCCCGCATGGGCGGGCTGGCCGAACGCCAGGTGGCCGACGCCGCCACGGCCCTGATCCGCCGCGACACCGAGCTCGCCAGCGCCGTCGTCGGCCGCGACGGCGAGATCGACGCGCTGGAGACCGAGATCGAGAATTTCTGCGTCCGCCTCCTGGCGCTGCGCCAGCCGATGGCGGCCGACCTGCGGCTGATCGTCGCCGCCATGAAGGTCTCGACCGACATCGAGCGCATCGGCGACTACGCCCGCAACGCCGCCAAGCGCGCCATCGTCGTCTCGCAGCAGCCGCACCTCGGCAGCCTCAACGGCTTCCAGTGGATGGCCAAGCTGGTGCAGGAGAACCTCAAGGAGGCGATCGACGCGCTGGTGAAGGAGGACGCCGCCGCCGCCGAGCGCGTCTGGGGCGCCGATGCGCCGGTGGACGACATCTACAACGGCATCTTCCGCGAGATGCTGACGCACATGATGGAGGACCCGCGCAACATCACCGCGGCCACCCATCTGCTGTTCATCGCCAAGAATTTCGAGCGGATCGGCGACCACGCGACGAACATCGCGGAGACCGTCCACTACGCCGTGCTCGGCCACATGCTGCCCGAGGACCGTCCGAAGTCCGACGCCTCCGCCTACACCGTTGTCCGCCCGCCCGCCTGAGCGCGGCACCCGCGAGACTGACCGAGGAAAGACCCCGGCCATGGCCGAGCTGAATTCCGGCATGCCCCGCCCGACCATCCTGGTGGTCGAGGACGAGGCGCCGCTGCTGACCCTGCTGCGCTACAACCTGGAGAAGCAGGGCTTCCAGGTGGACGAGGCGGCCGACGGCCAGGAGGCGCTGATGCGCGTGGCCGAGGCGCCGCCCGACCTCGTGCTGCTGGACTGGATGCTGCCCGCCATGTCCGGCCTCGAGGTCTGCCGCCAGCTGCGCCGCCGGCACGACACGCGTGGCCTGCCGATCATCATGGTCACCGCCCGCACCGAGGACCAGGACGCCGTCCGTGCCCTCGACACGGGCGCGGACGACTACATCGCCAAGCCCTTCGTGATGGAGGCGCTGCTGGCGCGCATCCGCGCCCTGCTGCGCCGCTCCGGCGGCGTCGCCACCAAGGGCACGCTGGCCTGGCAGGACGTGACGATGGACCAGGACGCGCACCGCGTCTCGCGCGGCGGGCGGCCGCTGCATCTGGGCCCCACCGAGTACCGGCTGCTGGAGTTCTTCCTGCAGCATCCCGGCCGCGTCTTCTCGCGCGAGCAGTTGCTGGATGCGGTGTGGGGCCGCGACATCCATGTCGAGCCGCGCACGGTGGACGTGCATATCCGCCGCCTGCGCAAGGCGGTGAACGGCGAGGGCGAGGTGGACATCATCCGCACCGTGCGCAGCGCCGGCTACGCGCTGGATCTGGAGCACGCCTGAGGCGTCCGGGCCGGGGCCGCCCGCCGGGGCGGCCCGTCCGGCCTTGCACCCGGCGGCGCGGGAGGTCATCTGCCAGGCTGCGCAACCGCCAGGGAGGCCCCGCATGGACCCCGTCACGCCACAGCCGCGCGAGGCCGAGAGCCGGCTGCGCAACGTCGCGCTCGCCGTGCACGGCCTCTACGCCGCCAGCTTCCTGCTCGGCGTCACCGTGCTGGTCGGCGTGGTGCTGGCCTACATGAAGCGTGCCGATGCGGCGGGCACCATCTACCACTCCCACCTGACCTACGCGATCCGCACCTTCTGGATCGGCCTCGCGCTCAGCGTGGTGAGCTTCGTGCTGTCCTTCGTGGGGCTCGGCTTCCTCCTCGGGTTCTTCGCCCTGGTGTGGTTCGTCATCCGGCTGGTGCGGGCCTTCCTGGCCTGGAACGACCGCCGCGCCGTGGAGCGGCCGGAGCGCTTCTTCTGAAGGCGCCTTCCCCCGGGCTCCCGCCACGCGGCCCCGACTGACAGGCGCCGCCCACGGCATTACCCTGTGGCCTGAATCGGAAGGACAGGATACCAGCCTGCATGGCGGGAAGCATGGAACTGTCGCTGCGCCTGTGCCCCGGGGCGCAGGCCGTGCCGGTGTTGCTGGACCGGCTGGAGGCCTATGCGGAGGAGACCGGCCTGCCGATGGGGCCCTCCCAGCGCCTGGCGCTGGTCTGCGAGGAATGGCTGGCCAATGTGGCGATGCACGGGACCGGGGCGAGCTATGCCGAGCTGTCGCTGTGGCGCGAGCCGGGGAGCCTGCATCTGCGCCTGGCCGATGACGGGCCGCCCTTCGACCCCCTGGCCGCGCCGCCGCCCGACACGGGCCGGCCGCTGGAAGAGCGTATGGCGGGCGGCCTCGGGCTGCATCTTATGCGCCGGATGACCCGGCGCCTGGACTATGCGCGGGAAGCCGGCTGCAACAGGCTGCTGGCCGTGCTGGACGTGGCGTGATGCAATGCGACAAGGAGCGGGAGAGATTATGGACATCGTCGAGGTCCGGGCGGAGGGCGCAACGGTGGCGGTGCTGGAGGGACGGCTCGACACCGTGACCGCCCCGCTGGTCGAGGCGCGTCTCCTGGCCCTGCTGGAGGAGGGCGCCGTGGTGGCTGATCTCGCGGCGGTCCGCTACGTTTCCTCGGCGGGGCTGCGGGTGCTGCTGCGCGCGGCCAAGCAGGGCGTGGGCTCCGGCCGCGGCTTCAGCATCTGCGGCCTGCAATCCCCCGTGCGCGAGGTGTTCGAGATTTCCGGATTCGACCGCATCATCCCCGCCTATCCGACACGGGCCGAGGCCCTGGCCGCCTGAGCCGCGCCAGGGCGAAGGGCAGGGGCATGCGCGCGCCATGATGCCGCCCCTGCCGGCCGAGGCACTGGCCAGCCAGGGGCTGGAGCGGCTGGTCGGCCTCTCCGACGGCATGGTGCTGCAAGGCCGGCTGCGCCGCGCCGCGCCGCTCATCGCGGAGGCCGGGCCCGGGCGGCTGCCCAGCCCCGAGATGGACGACCCCTTCTGGGCCCGGCTGATCGATGCCGTCACGGTGCAGGAGACGCGGCTTTTCCGCACGCCGAAGCAATGGCTGGGGCTGGCGGCGCGGGTGCTGCCGGGGCTGGCCGGGCTGGGCCGGCCGGCGCAGCTGCTTTCCGCCGGTTGCGCCACCGGCGAGGAAGCCTGGACCCTGGCCGTGCTGGCGGCGGGGGCGGGGCTTCCGGCCCGGGTGCTGGGCCTGGACCTCTGCCGCCCGGCGCTTGAGCGGGCCGCCAGCGGCCTGTTCCCGCCCGGCCCGCCCGACCCGCTGCGCGATGTGCCGCCGCCCTATCGCCGCTTCTTCACGGTTTCGGCCGAGGGGGTACAGGCGCGCCCCGGCCCGTATGTCTCCGTGCGCGTGGCGCGCGCCAATCTGCTCGATCTGCCCGGGGCAGGCCCGTCCTTCGATGTAATCCTTTGCCGCAACGTGCTGATCTACCTGACCTCCGAGGCGCGGGAGAGGGTGCTGCGCCGGCTCCTTGCGCGGCTGGCGCCGGGCGGGGCGCTGCTTCTGGGCGCCACCGATCTGCCGCCGCCGGAGCTCGGCCTTCGCCCCTGGGCGGAGGACCAGCCCTGCCTGTGGTGCCGGTGAGCGAAGCCGCGCTTCAGGCGGGCGGGCACTGGTTCCGCCTGCCGCCGGGTGCCAGGGCGGTTCCGCCGGTTCCCCTGCGTCCCGTGCCAGGCATGCCGCCGGGCATGCTGGGGCTGGCGCTCCGGCAGGGCGTGGCCGTGCCGGTCCTGGCGCCCGGTGGCAGGGCCGGCGCGGCCTGGCTGGCCTGCGAGGGCCCGGCCGGTGCCTACCTCGTCACGGGCGATGCGGTGGCGGCGCCACCACCGCCGGAGGCATCGCCGCTGCCTCTGCCGCATATCGCCCCCCTTGCCGTGCCGCCGGTGACGCCGGTCGCGGCCCTGGCGCCCGCCCTGCCTGCGGCGTCGCGGCGGGAGGAGGGGCTGCTTCTGCACCTGGAGGGCTGGCATTGGCCGCTGCCGCCGGGCGTGCTGCTGCGCGTGGTGCCGATGCCGCCCCTGTCCCCGCCGCCCGGCCATCCGCCGGGGGCGCTGGGGCTGGGTCCGGTGCCGGGGGAGGCCGGCGCGGCGCTGCTGCTGGACCCGGCCTGGCTGGACCCGGCCGCGCCGCCGGCCGGGTCCGCGCCCTTGATGGCCGTGCTGGTGCTGGAAGGCCGCTGCTACGCGCTGCCCTGCGACCACCTCGTTCCGGAGGGTGGGGGCGAGGCCACGTCGCTGCTGGCGGGGCGGCTGGCGTCGCGTCTGGCGGGGCCGGATGCCGCGCCATTGCGCGCCCTGGCGCCGCCGCACCGTGCCGCGCCGCCGCCGCCGGTGGCGCCCAGCCGGGTCCTGCTGCTGGCGCGGGTGGGGGTGCTCGACTTCGCCCTGCCGCTGGAGGAAGTGGCCGCCGTGGTGGCTCCCCAGGCGCCGGCCGCCGTGCCGGCAGGCGGCAGCCGCCGGCTGCGCGGCGTGGTGGCGCATCGCGGCGACGTGCTGCCGGTGCTGGATGGCGGCGAGGCGCTGGGCCAGCCGGCGGTGCTGGCGGCGCAGCCCGCGCCGCCCCTGCTGCGGCTGGCCGGCACGCCGCCCCTGGCCCTGGCGGTGAGCGGCGTGCAGGGTCTGCGCCGCTGGCCGGAGGCCGACATCCATGCCCTGGAGACGTCCGGGCTGGTGGCGGCGCTGGCCATGGCGCCCCCCGGCGCCGCGCCCGAGCGCCCGCTGCCGGTGTGCCGCGCCGCCGCCCTGGCCGCTCTGCTGCCGGGAGGCGCGTGATGATCCGCGTCCTGGTGGTGGACGACAGCGGCTTCATGCGGCTGGCGCTGCGGCGGATCATCGAGGCGGATGGCGACCTGAAGGTTGTGGGGGAGGCGGCCAACGGCCACCTCGCCCTGGAGCTGGCCGAGCGTCTGCAGCCCGACGTGGTGGCGCTCGACCTGGAGATGCCCGGGCTGGACGGGCTGGCCGTGACCGAGCGGCTGATGGCGCTGCCCGCCCCGCCCGCGGTGGTGATGGTGAGCCACCACACGCGCGAGGGCTCGGAGATGGCGCTGGCCGCCCTGGCACGCGGCGCGGCGGACTACCTGTGGAAGGGCTCGGCGCTGTCCGGCCTCGATCTCGGGCAGATCGACCGGGAGTTGCGCGGCCGGCTGCGCCATTGGGCCACCCAGCGCCCGGCCGGGTTGCCGCCGCCCCAGCCCATGCCGCCCCAGCGCCTGCCGCCCCAGCCTGTGCCGGCCATCTCCACCCTGCCGCCACGCAGCCGTGAGGATGAGCGGTTCGACCTGCTGCTGCTCGGCGCTTCCACCGGCGGCCCCGATGCGCTGGCCGCGCTGCTGGGGGCGGCGGGCGCGCTGCCGGTGCCCTGCGTGGTGGCGCAGCACATGCCGGCCGCGCTGGGGCCGGATTTCGCGCGGCATCTGGCGGCGCGCACGGGGCAGCCCGTGGTGCTCGGCGCGCATGGCGGGCGCCTCGTGCCGGGCGAGGTGCTGCTGCTGCCGGGCGGCACGGACGGCCACCTGGCCTGCGCCCCCGAGGGCGGGCTGACCCTGCGGCTGGCGGCGGGGGCGGGGCTCGTGCATCCTTCGGTGGACGGGCTGTTCCAGTCCGCCGCCCTGGCGGCGCGGCGGCCGGTGGCGGTGGTGATGAGCGGCATGGGGCAGGATGGCGCAGCCGGCGTGGCACCGCTGCTGGCGCGGGGCGGTATGGTGCTGGTGCAGGAGGCGGCCAGCTGCGTCGTCGCCGGCATGCCGGGGGCGGCCGCCGCTGCGCCGCGCGCGGCGGGGGTGGCGGCGGAGGCCGCCGCGCCTGCGGCGCTGGGCCGCCGGCTCGCCCGGCTGCTGTCCACGGCGCCCCCCTCCGGGCCCCGTGGCTGAGGCGGAAAGGAAGCGCCCATGACCGAGCCGCTCGATCCGGAACTGCTGGCGGCCTTCCTGCCGGAGTGGGAGGCCGCCGCCGCGGCCCTTGCCGGGGCCGGGGCCACCGCCGCCCCCCGCCTGCTGGACCAGCTGCGCGGCATGGCCGGCGCCTTCGGGCTGCGCTCCCTGTCCGAGATCCTGGCCACGGCGGAGCCGCTGCCGGAGCCCTTCGCGCCGGGGGCGCTGGCGGGCCTCGCCGCGCGGCTGCGGGCGCAGGCGGCGCGCATCGCCGAGGCGGGCGCGGACCTGCCGCCGCCGGAGGAGGCGCCCCCGCGGGACGCTTCGCCGCCGGAAGGCTGCCGCGTGCTGCTGGTGGATGACAGCGCCATGATGCGCCGCCTGCTGCGCGAGAGCCTGGCCGCCGACCCCGCCTTCGTCGTGGTGGGCGAGGCCGCCAACGGCCATGCCGCGCTGGAGCGCATGGCGGCGCTGCGCCCGGACCTCACCCTGCTGGATATCGAGATGCCGGAGCTGGACGGAATCGGCGCCCTGCGCGCCTGGAGCCTGACGGGACCGGGCGCGGTGGTGGTGGTCTCCTCCGCCGCGCGGCCCGGCACCGCGCTGGCGGCCGAGGCGCGGCGCCTCGGCGCGGCGGCGGTGGTGGGCAAGCCCTCTGGTGCCTTCAGCCCGGATCTGCGCGACCGCCAGGGCGATGCCATCCTGCGCGCCGCGCGCCACGCCGCCGGCCTGCCGCCCGCCGGGGAGGGGCGTTGATGCTGGGGGAGGAGGACGCCCTCTGGGCCGAGTTCGCCGCCGAGAGCGAGGAGCATCTCGATGGCATCGAGGCGGCGCTGGCGGCGGCCGCGCCCGGGGCGGAGGCGGTCAACACCCTGTTCCGGGCCTTCCACAGCCTGAAGGGCATGAGCGACGCACTGGGCGCCCAGGGGCTGAAGGCGCTGGCGCACGCGGCGGAGGATGTGCTTGGCCTGGTCCGTGCCGGCCGGCTGCCGCTCGACCGGCCGCTGGCCGAGCTGCTGCTGCGGACGGTGGACACGCTGCGCCGCCAGCGCCGGCAGGTGCTGGAGCATCGCCCCGAGCAGCCGGCCGACCCGGCCCTGATGGCGGCTTTGCGCCGCTTCGCCGGCACGCCATCCGCCCCGCCCGCCGGGGCCGCCCCGGTGCCCCCCGCGGCCGCCGATCCGCTGCTGGCCACCCTGGCCTCGCGCGCGCGCGCGGCGGTGCCGCTGCTGGCGGC
>NZ_JBHSCH010000061.1:0-26430 GCF_042651065.1 Teichococcus aestuarii | reverse complement strand
CGCAGGCGGTCCTGGCCGGGGCCGCCGCCCTGGCGCGGCGCCTGGCCGAGCGGCTGGGCGACGCGCCCGCCCTGCCGCCGCCGCCCGAGGACCTCTCCGAAGCCGCCGAGGAGCGTGCCCGCCGCAAGGCCGAGCGGCTGGCCAAGGAGCGGGAGGATATGGGCCCGGTCAACCTGCGCGCCGAGCAGGAGATGGCGGAGGTGGACCAGCGCATCGGCGCCATCGATGGCGACCGCGAGGAGATCGGTGCCGCCATCGCCAAGCTGCGCGGCTCGATCGGCCACCTGAACCGCGAGGGGCGGGAGCGGCTGCGCGCCGTGTTCGACCGGGTGGATGCCGAGTTCCGGGCGCTGTTCGGCAAGCTGTTCGGCGGCGGGCGGGCGCATCTGGCGCTGGTCGGCTCGGACGACCCGCTGGAGGCGGGGCTGGAGATCTATGCCGAGCCGCCCGGCAAGAAGCTCGCCACCCTCTCGCTGCTCTCGGGCGGCGAGCAGGCGCTGACGGCGCTCTCCCTGGTCTTCGCGGTGTTCCGCTGCCAGCCGGCGCCGGTCTGCGTGCTGGACGAGGTGGACGCGCCGCTGGACGACGCCAATGTGGAGCGGCTCTGCGGCCTGCTGGAGGCGATGGCCGCCGAATCCGGCACCCGCTTCCTGGTGGTGACGCACCACCCGCTGACCATGGCCCGCATGCACCGCCTCTATGGCGTGACCATGCAGGAGCGTGGCGTCAGCCGGCTGCTCTCCGTGGATCTCGAGGCGGCGGTGGACATGGTGGAAGGCACAAGTTAACGCGTTCTTGAATGAAGGCGGGTAGCTTGCCATCCGGGGGCCTGGAGTGGGCGCCACACCGAAAGGCGAGATCATGCTGCGTCGCGAAGCCCTGTTCCTGGCTCCCGGTCTGCTCGTTCCAGGGCTCCGGCTGGCCGGTAGCGGGTGCGCGCAGGCGCAGGCCGCGGCTCCGGACGGCGCGGTGGAGAGCCGGGTGATCCTCAGCGTCTCCGGGCGGGTGGCCCCGGCCGAAGGCGGAGCGCACCCATTCTCCCTCTCCCGGCTGGAAGCGCTCGGCCTTGTCGCCCTGCGGACCGAGACGCCCTGGACGCAGGGGCCGCAGAACTTCTCCGGCGTGCCGCTGGAACGGCTGCTGGCGGCGGTGCAGGCCGGGGGCGAGACCCTGCGCTGCACCGCCATCAACCGCTACCAGATCGTGGTGCCACGCGAGGACGGCGCGCGGCACGGCGCCGTCCTGGCAACCCGGCTGGATGGCGAGCCGATGCGGGTGCGCGACCGCGGGCCGGTCTGGCTGGTCTATCCGTGGTCGGAGCGGCCGGCGCTGCAGAGGCCGCTCTTCTATGAGCGGTCCATCTGGCAGCTGCGCAGCATCGAGGCGGTGTAGCGGTGCCGCCGCACGCCGGCGGGCCTGCGGCGAAAGGCGGGGCCGGGCAGGGACACACCGGCGGGAGGGGCCTGCTGCGCTGGCTGTGGCAGGGGCGGCGCCTCGTGCGCCTCGGCCTCGGCCTGACGGCGCTGCTGTTCGTCATCTCCCTCGGCGCTTCGCTGGCGCATCTTCCCGGGAAGTACCGGCAGGAAGCCAAGGTCCGGCGCAGCGCTCTCTGGCTGAGCAGCAACGCCGCCCTGGAGGCGGCGCAGTTCGAGAGCAGCCTGCACCGGTACCTGGGCGGCCGGCTGGACGCCGAGCGGCTGGAGGAGCAGTTCGAGGTGCTCTACAGCCGCATCATCCTGCTGCAGAGCGGCGATGGTCCCGAGGAATACGCCAACATGGAACGGCTGCACGCACTGGCGCCGGCCATGCTGCGCGACCTCGACGCCATGGAGGTGGCGTTGCGGGTCCTGATGGCGGGCGACCCTGCGGCGGCGGGGCGGATCGAGCTCACCCTGGCCCGACTCCGGGACCAGCTGCACGACACCAACCGCCACCTGCACCTGGAGCAGCGCCAGGCCGTGGACCATCTGCTCGGCGACCTGCGCGGCCTGAAATGGCTGTTCCTGTTCTGCGCGGTCGGGCTGCTGGTGTCGGTGGCGCTGCTGATCCTGATGCTGGCGCTGGAATCGCGCCGGGCGCACCGGTCCCTGACCAGCGCCCGCGCCGCCATGGCCCGGCAGGCGGAGGCGGAGCGCACGCTGCTCGCGCTGATGAACAGCCTGCCCGCCATGATCAGCGTCTTCGACCCGCAGGGCCGGCACCTCTTCGTCAACGAGGCCTATGCGCGCTTCCACGGCGTCAGCGAGGCGTCGGTGATCGGGCGGCGGCCGGAGGCGCTGGGCCTGCCGCCGGGGGATCTGGAGCGGCTGCCACAGGCGCTGGCCTGCGAAGGCCCGCTGCCCTTCCTGGAGCGGGCGATGACGGACCAGGGCGGGCAGCAGCGCGCCCTGCTCGGCACCGCCGTGGCGGTGGATGACGGCAACGGGGCGCCCGGGCGGGTGGTCTTCGTCTCCCTCGACATCTCCGACCGGAAGATGGCCGAGGAGCGGGTGCGGCACATGGCCGAGCACGACGTGCTGACCGGCCTGCCCAACCGGCTGCTGTTCGGCGAGCGGCTGAACAGGACGCTGGCCCAGGCGCTGGCCGGGGGAGATGGCGGCTTCGCCCTGCACGGCATCGACATCGACAACTTCAAGGCGGTGAATGACAGCCTGGGCCACCCGGCCGGCGACCAGCTGCTGCAGGCCGCGGCCATGCGCATGCTGGGCTGCCTGCGGCCGGGGGACATGCTGGCCCGCATCAGCGGCGACGAGTTCGCGGTGATCCAGCCCGGCGTCCCCGACGCGTCCGAGGCGCGGGAGCTGGCGGCGCGGCTGGTGCGGGCGATGGCCGAGCCCTTCCACCTCGAGGGGCGCCCCCTGCATTCGGGGATCAGCGTCGGCACCGTGCTCGGCCCGGAGCATGGCAGGAGCGCCGCGGTGCTGCAGCAGCGCAGCGACATCGCCCTCTACCGCGCCAAGGCGGAGGGAAGGGGCCGCGCCGTGCTGTTCGACCCGGCCATGGAGGAGGCGCTGCAGGAGCGCCGGCAGCTTGCGCTGGAACTGGCCGAAGCCCTGCGGGCGGAGGCGCTGGCGCTGGTCTACCAGCCGAAATTCTCCATCGCCTCGCTGGGGCCGGTGGGTTGCGAGGCGCTGCTGCGCTGGAACCACCCGGTGCGCGGCCCCATCTCCCCCGCCCGCTTCGTGCCGCTGGCCGAGGAATCCGGCATGGCCGAGGCGCTGGGCCGCTACGTGCTGCGGCAGGCCTGCCGGCAGATCCGGCGCTGGCAGGAGGAGGGGCTGGAGGTGCCGGTGGCGGTCAACCTCTCCGCCAATCTCTTCGCCGGCGAACAGGCGGTGCGGATGGTGGCGGCGGCGCTGGAGGAGGGTGGGGTGCAGCCGCGCCTGCTGGAGATCGAGCTGACGGAAGGCGTCTTCATCCATAGCGCGGAGGCGGCGCAGCTGGCGCTGGAGGCGCTGCACCGGCTGGGCGTGCGCGTGGCGCTGGACGATTTCGGCACCGGCTACTCCTCGCTCGGCTATCTCCAGCACCTGCCCTTCGACGTGCTGAAGGTGGACCGCACCTTCGTGCGGGAGCTGCACCCCGAGAACTGCAACAGCCGCTGGATCGTCGACACCATCCTGCGGCTGGCGCGCGGCCTCGGCGTGCGGGTGGTGGCGGAGGGGGTGGAGACGGCGGAGCAGCTCGCCGTGCTGCGCCAACTGGGCTGCGACGCGGCGCAGGGATTCCTGCTGGGCCGCCCCATGCCGGCGGCCGAGATCGCCGTGCTCTACCGCCGCGGGGCGGTGCCGCGGCCGGTCGAGCTGGCCGGCCGCGATGCGTCATGCCCTTGACACCCCATGAACGCCCCCTTACGAGCCGTCCAGCCTTCCGGCGGGGGGACCGCAGGAGCAAGGGTGAACGAACGCGACGATTTCAACGAGCGCCTGAAGCAGGCCCGGCAACGCCAGGGTCTGGAGAAGGGTGCTGACAAGGCTGGCGGCGAGGGCTCCAACGCCCTTCCCGGCGGCGCGTTGCAGATCGGCATGCGGGCTGGCGTCGAGGTGGTTTCCGCCCTGATCGCCGGCGCCGGGCTCGGTTGGTTGCTTGACCGCTGGCTTGGCAGTTTTCCCTGGCTCTTCATGGTCTTCTTCGTGGTGGGTGGTGTCGCCGGGGTGATGAACGTCTATCGGCTGTTCAACCCCCGGACAGGCGCGCGCAAGTAGCACCGGATACGGGAGAGCCACAGTGGCCGCCGAAGGCAAGACGATCGACGCGCTGAGCCAGTTCGAGCTGACGCACGCCTTCGGGCCCATTGGCGCGGCGGTGAACTTCACCCAGTCAAACGCCCACATGCTGGTGGCGTCTGTGGTGATCGTGCTGGTCATGATTATGGGCATGGCGCCGCGCGCCGTGGTCCCGGGCCGTTTCCAGGCGCTGGCAGAGACCTTCTACGAATTCGTCGAGAACCTCGTCATCGGGCAGGTGGGGCATGAGGGGAAGCGCTACTTCCCCTTCGTCTTCGCCCTGTTCATGTTCGTGCTGTTCGGCAACGTGCTGGGGCTGTTCCCCTACGCCTTCACCTACACCAGCCACATCGCCGTCACCTTCGGCCTGGCTTTCCTGGTGTTCCTGGTGACGACGATCGTCGCGCTGGCGCTGCACGGCAAGAAGTTCTTCGGCTACTTCTTCCCCGAGGGCGCGCCGCTCTGGCTCGCCCCCATCATCGTGCCGGTCGAGGTGGTGTCCTACCTCTCGCGGCCGATCAGCCTTTCCGTCCGTCTGTTCGCCAACATGGTCGCCGGCCACGTGCTGCTGAAGGTGTTCGCCACCTTCGTCGTGCTGCTGGGCGGCCTGGGCATCGTCGGCCCGCTCCTCGCGGTGCTGCCGCTTTCGGTCAACGTCCTCCTGGTCGGGTTCGAACTCCTGGTGGCCTTCCTGCAGGCCTATGTGTTCGCCATCCTCACCAGCATCTATCTGCACGACGCGGTGCACCTGCACTGACGGGGTCAGTCCCCACAAGGGGGCCACGTCTCTACGGGACCCGCGTTTCGCGGACCAACATCAGATCAGCGAAGGGATCACTCTGATGGAAATCGTGCTTGCTGCGAAGGCGATCGGTGCCGGCATCGCCGTCCTCGCCCTGTTCGGCGTCGGCCTGGCGCTGGGCAACATCTTCTCGACGCTGATCGCGTCCGTGGCCCGCAATCCGGCCTCGCGCGACACCGTGTTCCCGATCGGCATCCTGGGCTTCGCCCTGACGGAAGCCGTGGCGCTGTTCGCGCTGCTGATCGCCTTCCTGATCCTGTTCACCTGATCCGGCCGGGGCGCGGCAGCCGCCGCGCCCCACCGAATCCGGGGCGCCAATTGCAGGGAAGCAGATGATGAAGCGGATGACCCTCGCCGGCGTGACGGCCGCGCTCTACAGCCTCGGTGCCCAGGCGATGGCGGCAACCGTGGCGCCCGGCGGTCTTGAGGCACAGTCGGTCGCGGCGGCGGAAGCCTCCGGCGGCGGCATGCCGCAGCTGGATTTCGGCAATCCGCTGATGCTCGCCCAGGTGGTCTGGCTGCTGATCATCTTCGGTGTCCTGTACTACGCGCTGGCCAATATCGCGCTGCCCCGCGTCGCCTCCGTGCTGGATGAGCGCCGCAACCGCATCGAGGGCGACCTCGAGGCCGCCCGCGCCGCCAAGGCCGAGGCCGACGCCGCCATGGAGGCCCACCGGGCCGCCACCGCCCGCGCCCGCGCCGAGAGCCAGACTGCCATCGCCGAGGCCACCCAGTCCGCCCAGGCCGACGCCGCCGCGCGCAGCGCCGCGCTGAACGAGCGCCTGAGCCAGCAGATCGAGGCCGCCGAGGCCCGCATCAACGCCGCCCGCGACACCGCCATGGGCGCGCTGCGCGAGGTGGCCACCGACACGGCGAATGCCCTGGTGCAGCGCCTGTCCGGAATCAAGAACGAGACCGCCGTCTCCGCCGCCGTGCAGCGCGAGCTGGCCACCCAGGGCAAGGCGTAAGGAGCGGGCACGATGCACCACTACGAGCATTTCTGGCTGAACCCGAAGTTCTGGGTTGCCGTCTCCTTCGTCATCTTCGTGGTCCTGCTGGGCCGCATGATCTGGGCGAAGGCGACCGAGGCGCTGGACGCCCGCGCCGCCAAGATCCGCACCGCCCTCGATGAGGCCGCGCGCCTGCGCGCCGAGGCCGAGGCGATGCGCCGCCAGGCGGAGGCCGACCGCGCCGCCGCCCTGGCCGAGGCCGAGACCCTGCTGGCCCGCGCCAAGGCCGATGCCGAGCGCCTCGCCGCCGCGACCGGCGCCGAGGCCGAGGCCGCCGCCAAGCGCCGCGAGCAGATGGCGATGGACCGCATCCAGGCCGCCGAGGCCGGTGCCCTGGCCGAGGTGCGGCAGGCCGCCGCCGCCGTGGCCGCCGCCGCGGCGCGCGAGGTGATCGCCGCCGAGCTGACCGCCGAGGCCGATGCCAAGCTGATCGACAGCGCGGTGGCCGACCTGCCGCGGGCGCTCCGCGCCGCCTGAGCGGCGCCCGGCAGCCACTGTCATGGAGAGGGGGCCGCGAGGCCCCCTTTTTTCATGGCCTCTCCAGGGCCGGGGGGTTTGCCTCGGCTCCCTGGCGGGAGTAACGATCCCGCCCCACCTCGCGGCCCAGGATCTTCCCGCCTTGTCCGATACGCCGTCACCGGTTCGCTTCGTCGCCAAGAACATGCGCCTCGATCTGCGGCTGATCGCGGAGATGATCCCGGCCGGGGCGAAGGTGCTCGACATCGGCTGCGGCGACGGTGCGCTGCTCGAGCACCTGGAGCGCGAGAAGAACGCCGACGCGCGCGGCATCGAGATCGACATGGCGCAGGCCACCGCCGCCGTGGCCCAGGGGCTCGCCGTGATCCATGGCGACGCCGACAACGATCTCGCCTTCTACCCGGACGACGCCTTCGATTATGTCGTGCTCTCCCGCACCATCCACGCGGTGGAGAAGCCGCGCGAGGTGCTGCGGCAGATGCTGCGAATCGGCCGGCACGCCCTCGTCTCCTTCCCGAATTTCGGCCATTGGGAGGTGCGGATGAAGCTGCTGCTCACCGGCCGCATGCCGATGACCGAGACCTGGGGCCGCCCCTGGCACGAGACGCCCAACATCCACCCCTGCACCATCCTCGACTTCATCGATCTGTGCGAGCGGGACGGCTACGCGGTGGAGGAGTGGCTGGCGGTGGACGAGAAGGGCCTGCGGGCGCCGTGGAAGCGCTCGGTGAAGCTGGCCAATTTGTTCGGGGAGCAGGCGCTGTTCCTGCTCAAGAAGAAAGAAGGCTAAGGGTTCTTTTTTGGAAAAAAGAACCAAAAAACTTTTGTCAGTTTAGCGCCAAGCCAAACTGACAAAGTCTTTTTGCTTCTTTTTCTTCAGAGAAAGGCGAATGCCTAGCTCATCGCTCCCCGCGCGGCGATCGGCCAGAGGCACTCCACCCGGCCGTTCCGCACGCCCACGAACCAGTCGTAGCGGTCGATCGTCGGGTCGCAATGCGCCGGCACCAGGCGCAGCTTCTCGCCGAGCTTCGGGCGGGTGCCGCCCTCCACCACCAGGTTGCCGTGCTCGTCCGAGGCGCCGGCGTAGCGCAGGCCGGGGCGCTGCCAGACCTTCGGGAAGCCCGAGTCGGTGGGCGCCGCCTTGTGGCCGGCATCCAGCACCGCCAGCTCCGGCTTCGGCGTGCTCATCACCTGCGAGAGCAGGAACAGCGCGTGGCGGAAGGGCGGCGCCTCCTCGTTGGCGGCGTAGTCCGCGTCCATGAAGGCGTAGGAGCCGGCCTGGATCTCGGTGAAGACGCCGCTCATCGCCTCATGCCGGAAGGTGCCGGTGCCGGCGCCGCCGACGATGGCGCAATCCAGCCCCTGCTGGCGCAGCTGCTCCACGGTGCGCCTGGTGTGCTCCACCGCGCTGCCGATGGCCTCGGCGCGGCCCTCCGGGCTGCGGATGTGCTGGGCGCGGCCGTGATAGGCCTGCAGCCCGCCGAAGATCAGGTGCGGGCTGGCGGCGATGCGCTGCGCCAGGGCCACCGCCTCCGGCCCCGGGGCCACGCCGCAGCGGCCGGCGCCGACATCGATCTCCACCAGCACCGTCATGCGCAGCCCGGCCGCCTCGGCCGCCTGCTCGATCAGCGCGACGCCCGCCGCGTCGTCGGCGCAGAGCGCCACGCGGCTGATGGAGGAGAGGGCGGCCAGACGCGCCAGCTTGCGCGGCGCCACCACCTCGTTGCTCACCAGGATGTCCGGCACGCCGCCCCAGGCCAGGATCTCGGCCTCGGCCACCTTCTGCACGCATTGGCCGACGGCGCCGCGGCGCATCTGCTGCAAGGCCACCACGGGGGATTTGTGCGTCTTGGCGTGCGCCCGTAGCTTTGTGCCGGTCGGCGCCAGAAAGGCCGCCATGGCGTCCAGATTCGCTTCGAACGCGTCGAGGTCGAGGATCAGGGCGGGGGTGTCCACCTCCTCCTCGGGCATGCCAGGCTCGGCGGGGGGGCGTTGCAGCATGGGGCTTCCTCCAAGGCGCGGTGGGCGCGCTTCGATTTGTAACCTTTCGAGCCCTGGCGGGCTTTGGCCTGCTGGGTCACACCGCACCGCAGCACGATCTTTCCGGGCATCTCATGGACCGTTCCACGCCGCAAGGCATCCTGCTCGCCTTCCTGGCCTTTGCCGCATACGCCATCAGTGATGCCTCGGTGAAGCTGCTGCATGGCAGTCTTGGCGCCTATCAGGCCGTGTTCTTCGGCGCGCTCTCCGGCGTGGTGGCGCTGCCGCTGCTGCGGGCGCCCGGCGAGCGGCTGACCGATATCTTCCGCGCCCGCAGCCGGCCGATGTGGCTGCTGCGCGCCGGGGCCGCCTTCACCGGGGCGCTGGGCAGCGTCACCGCCTTCACCCATCTCTCGATGGCCGAGGCCTTCTGCCTGCTGTTCCTGATGCCGACCTTCGTCACCCTGCTCTCGGTGAGCTTCCTGGGTGAGGAGGTGGGCTGGCGGCGCTGGTGTGCCGTCCTCCTGGGCTTCGCCGGCGTGCTGGTGGTGTTGCGGCCCGGCTTCCGCGAGCTGAACATCGGCCATCTCGGCGCCATGGTGGGCGGGCTTTCCGGCGCCGTGACGGTGGTGATGATGCGTGCCCACGGGAAGAGCGAGTCGCGCCTCTCGCTCTATGGCGCCGGGCTGATCGGGCCGGTGGTGGGGTGCGGGCTGCTGATGCTACCGGCCTTCGTCTGGCCCACGCCGGTGCAATGGGCCTTGCTGATGGGCTACGGGCTGCTGATGGCGACGGGAAACATCCTGGTGATGCTGGCCTCGCAGCGCATCCCGGCCAGCCTGGTGGCGCCGGCGCAGTACAGCCAGATGCTCTGGGCCATCGCCTTCGGCTACCTCATCTTCGGCGACCACCTGGAGCCGGTGATGGCACTCGGCGTCGCCATCATCATCCTCTCGGGGTTGATGACCTTCCTGCGCGAGCGGGTGCGCCGGCCGAAGGGCTGGGCTCGCGTACCGCCCGTCCACCCGCAGTAGGGCTCTTCAGGCCGCGCGCCAGCGGGGAACCGCCCAGGCGCGCGCCCAGCGGATGCCGCGCCGGGTCTCCACCCGCAGCGGCACCAGCCGGTAGGGCGGCCCCTCATAGGCGTGCAGTCGCGCCAGGGCCTTCGCCGTGGGCCGGATCAGCAGGCCCTGGACGTGGCCGCCAGGGTCTGGAAGCAGGGTGGGGAAGGGGGTGCCGCGCAGTCTGCCGCGCCGGTAGCCGTGGAGCATGGCGGGAATGGCCCGGCGGTGGAGGGTGCCGTCGCCCGACTGCCTCGCCAGTGTCCTGGCCTCCAGCAGCGTCCCATAGAGGAAGATGCTTCCCCTGATGCCGGTCTCCGGGGAGCGGAGCCCCCCGGAGCAGATCCGTCTGTCCAGGGGGCGGAGCCCCCTGGCCATGCTCTCAGTGCCCGGCGTTCTCACCCGAGAAATCCGGCACGGCGAGGCCGGAGGCCGTCACCTGCTCGGCCAGCAGGGCCTTGAGACGCTCCAGCCCTTCCTCGGTCTTGGCCTCGGCGCGGGCGACGAGCACCGCCTGGGTGTTGGAGGCGCGCAGCAGCCACCAGCCATCCTCGGTCAGCACCCGCACGCCGTCCACGTCCTGCACATTGGCGCCGGAGGCGGCGAGGCGGCCCTTCACCTCCTGGATGACGCCGAACTTGCGCTCATCCGGGCAGTCGAAGCGGAGTTCCGGGGTGTTGATGACCTTGGGCAGCGCGTCGCGCATCTGCGCCAGGCTCTCGCTGGCGCGCGCCACGATGCCGAGCAGGCGGATGGCGGAGTAGGGCGCGTCGTCGAAGCCGTACCACTTGTCGTTGAAGAAGATGTGGCCGGACATCTCGCCCGCCAGCGGCGACTTGGTCTCGGCCATCTTGGCCTTGATCAGCGAGTGGCCGGTCTTCCACATCAGCGGCGTGCCGCCCGCCTTGGCGACCTCGTCGAACAGCACCTGGCTCGCCTTGACGTCGGCGATGATGGTGCCGCCCGGATGGTTCTTCAGCACGTCGCGCGCCAGCACCACCAGGAGCTGGTCGCCGAACAGCATGTTGCCCTCGCCATCCACGGCGCCGATGCGGTCGGCATCGCCATCGAAGGCGATGCCGAGATCGGCGCCCTTGGCCTTCACCTCGGCGATGATCTGCTGGAGGTTCTTCAGCACGGTCGGGTCGGGGTGGTGGTTCGGGAAGTTGCCGTCAATCTCGCCGTTGATGACGGTGTGCTCGCCGGGCAGCTTCGCCACCAGCCGCTTGGTGATCTCGGCGCCGGAGCCGTTGCCCGGGTCCCACACCACCTTCAGCGCGCGGTCGCCGCCGTCATAGTCCTTGAGCAGCCGGGCGATGTAGTCCTCGGACACATCGACGCTGGTGGAGGAGCCGGAGGCCTCGGGCACCACGTCGCCGGCCGCGGCCATGCGGCCGATCTCCTGGATCTGGCTGCCGAAGAAGGGCTTCTTGCCCAGCATCATCTTGAAGCCGTTGTAGTCCGGCGGATTGTGGCTGCCGGTGACCATGACGGCGCCGTCGGCGGAGAGGGAATAGGCGGCGTAGTAGAGCATCGGCGTCGGGCCGCAGCCGATGCGCGCCACTTCGAGGCCGCAGGCGACGAGGCCGGCGACGAGCTGCGCCTCCAGCTCGGGCGAGGAGAGGCGGCCGTCATAGCCCACCGCCACCTTCTTGCCGCCGCCGCGCGCGACGATGCTGCCGAAGCAGCGGCCGATGGCGAAGGCATCCGCGCCGGAGAGGGTTTTGCCGACGATCCCGCGGATGTCGTACTCGCGGAGCGAGGTGGGGTGGAACTCGTGGCGGAAGGCGGTCATCCGGGGATCCTTCTTCAGGGTCGGCCGATGGAGGAATAGTGGAACCCTGCCTCGCGCATGGCGGCGGGGTCCCAGACGTTGCGCAGGTCGCAGATGACGCGGCCGCGCATGGCGGATTTCAGCTTCTTGGGAGCGAGGGCACGGAACTCGTTCCACTCGGTGATCAGCACCAGGGCGTCGGCGGCCTTGACGGCCTCCATCGCGCTGCCGGCGAAGTGCAGCGTATCGGGCAGCACCTGCCGGGCGTGGCCGGCCTGCGGGTCGTAGGCACGCACCGTGGCGCCGGCCGCGATCAGCGCCGGGACAATGACGAGCGAGGGCGCGTCGCGCATGTCGTCCGTCTCGGGCTTGAAGGTCAGGCCCAGCACGGCGATGGTCTTGCCCTCCACCGAGCCGCCGCAGGCGGCGATGACGCGCTCGGCCATCTGCGCCTTGCGCGCCTCGTTGGCGGCGATGGTCTGCTCGACGATGGTGGCGGGCGCGCCGAGCTCCTGCGCGGTGCGGGCCAGCGCCAGCGTGTCCTTCGGGAAGCAGGAGCCGCCATAGCCCGGCCCGGCATGCAGGAACTTGCGGCCGATGCGGCCGTCGAGCCCCATGCCGCGCGCCACGTCGTGCACGTCGGCCCCGGCCTTCTCGCACAGGTCGGCCATCTGGTTGATGAAGGTGATCTTCACCGCCAGGAAGGCGTTGGCGGCGTACTTGATCAGCTCCGCCGTCTCGATCGAGGTCGCCACCACCGGCGTCTCGATCAGGTAGAGCGGGCGGTAGAGCCGCCTCAGCACGGCCAGGGCGCGCTCGGATTCGGTGCCGATCACCACGCGGTCGGGCCGCATGAAATCGCCGATGGCGTTGCCCTCGCGCAGGAACTCGGGGTTGGAGGCGACCTCGATCTCGAGATCCGGGCGGGCAGCGCGGACGATCTCCTTGACCTTGCGGCCGGTGCCCACCGGCACGGTGGACTTCGTCACCACCACCAGGGGCCCCTCGGCCGCCCGGGCCACCTGCTCGGCGGCGGCGAAGACATAGGTGAGGTCGGCATGCCCGTCGCCGCGGCGGGTGGGGGTGCCCACCGCCAGGAACACCGCGTCGGCGCCGCGCACCGCCTGCTTCAGGTCGGTGGTGAAGGTCAGCCGGCCATCGCGCGCATTCTCCTCTACCAGCCGGTCCAGGCCCGGCTCGTAGATCGGGATGCGCCCCGCATGCAGGGCCTCGATCTTCCCCGCATCGGTGTCGACGATGCAGACATCGACACCGAACTCCGCGAAGCAGGCGCCCGAGACGAGGCCGACATAGCCGGCCCCGATCATGGCGATGCGCATCAGCCGGCCTCAGACATACTTCGGCAGGAAGTCGTGCACCGCCTTGGCGATGTCCGGCCGCTGCAAGGCGAAGGCGATCTGCGCCTCGAGGAAGCCCACCTTGTCGCCGCAATCGAAGCGGCGGCCCTCGTAGCGCAGGCCGTGGAAGGGCTGGGTGCCGATGAGCTTGGCCATCGCATCCGTCAGCTGCACCTCGCCGCCGGCCCCCTTCTCCATCTTGGCGAGATGCTCCAGCACCTCCGGCATCAGCACGTAGCGGCCGATGACGGTGAGGTTGGAGGGCGCGTCCTCCACCTTCGGCTTCTCGACGAGGCCCTTGACCGAGACCAGGCGGCCCTTGTCCTCGGCGATGTCCAGCACGCCGTACTTGTTGACGCGCTCCATCGGGACTTCCTCGACGGCCACGACATTGCCGCCGGTCTCCAGATAGGCGTCGGCCAGCTGCTTGGTGCAGGAGGTCTTGCAGAGCATCAGGTCGTCGGGCAGCAGGATCGCGAAGGGATCGTTGCCGATGAAGGCACGGGCACACCAGATGGCGTGGCCGAGGCCCATCGGAACCTGCTGGCGCACGGTGGTGATGCTGCCGGGCATCTGCGCCTGGGCGCGCAGCTCCTCCAGCACATCCAGCTTGCCGCGGCTTTCCAGGGTCTTCTCAAGCTCATAGGCCACGTCGAAATGCTCGACGATGGCGGTCTTGCCGCGGCCGGTGACGAAGCAGAACTGCTCGATGCCGGCGGCGCGCGCCTCCTCGACCGCGTACTGGATCAGCGGCTTGTCGACGACGGGCAGCATCTCCTTGGCCAGGGCCTTGGTGGCCGGCAGGAAACGCGTACCCAGGCCGGCCACGGGCAGCACGGCCTTCTTCAACGGTTTCGTCACTCGGCTGGTCCTCCAGTCTGTGGTCGGTGCATTCGGCCACGGGGCGGTGGCGAAATTCAGGCTGTCCTGGCGCAGCATTGCCACGCCGCAACAGCCGCGGCAATTCATCGGTCAGACGTGATTCCGTGAATTCAACCTAGCAGAAGATCGCGGGCCCTGTTGAGTTGCGCGGCCAGCGCCGCAGAACCGCCACGATCCGGGTGCGCGGCCCGCATCAGCCGCCGGTGCGCGGCGCGGATGGCGGCCGCGTCCGCCCCTTCCTCCAGCCCGAGCAGGGCGAGGGCAGCGGCGCGGTCCATCTCCCCGGGGCCGGCCGCCCGGCCATGCCCGTGCTCCTGGTGGTACGCCGCGCGCCAGTCGGGCCAGGCGCAGTCCAGCCAGTTCTCCAGCAGCGGCACGCTTTCCGGGTCCTGCGCCTCGCATTCGGCCAGCAGGGCCAGCAGCTCGCCCTGTGCCAGCTCCCCCAGCTCCCGCCCCGCGAAGCGGCCCTGCCGCACCCGGCCGGAGAGCGTGCCGCTGGCAAGGTCCAGCCGCATGGCCAGCATGGCGGTGTTGAGGCTGGAAGCCTGCTCGCCCGGCGCCCCGAAGCGCCGCGCCTGCCGCCAGCCGCGCCAGAGCCGCAGCAGCAGCGGCGCCATGGCCAGCAGGGCCGGCACGGCCTGCGCCACCCGCCCGCTGTAGAGCAGCAGCCCGAAGGCGCCGAGGCCCACCACCGCCAGCAGGATGACGGCGGTGCGCTTCACCTGCGCCACGCTGGCGGTGGCGAAGCCCTGCGCCAGCGCCGCCAGCAGCACCAGCAGCGCCAGCGCGCCCAGCAGCCAGGTCATGGCCGCGCCATCACCGGGGCGGGGCCGGAAGCTGTGCCGCCAGGGTGCGGGCGGGGCTGGCCTGCAGCCGCGCCAGCGCCGCCCGCCCGCCGGCGGCGAACACCGCCACGGCGTTCAGCCAGTCCCGCAGCGCGGCGGCGCTGCCGCCATCCAGCCGCCGGTGCGCGCCGCCCGAGAGCTTCGCCACCTGCCGCAGCACTCCGGTGGCCACCGGGTCCTCCCCCTCCTGGAAGACGAAGGCCGGCGTGCCGCGCAGGCCGAGCCGCCCGGCGGCGTGGCAGAGCGCATCCGCCTCCTCCTCCACCGCGTCGCCCACGAAGACCAGGGCGGCCACCTTCTCGCGCGCCGTCTCCGTCTCGGCATGGGCCAGTACGCGGCCGATCTGGGTATGCCCGCCCAGGCAGGAGACGCCGGACATGCGCCGCGCCAGGTCCCGCCCGTCGGTCAGGAAGGGGGTGGCGGCGAACTCGCCGAAGCCGCGGTAATAGGCCAGCTGCACCGCCAGCCCGCCATGCGCGGCGGCGGCCTGGAACATGTCGGCCTGTACGGCGCAGGCGCGGTCCCAGCTCGGCTGGCGGCTGGCCGTGGCGTCGATGGCGAAGATGAGGCGGCCGGGGCGGTGCGTGCCGGCGCGCACCGCCGGCAGGCTCTCCACCTGCTTCAGGAAGGCGCTCACGGCGGCCGAGGCGGGGCGGGCTGGAAGATTCGCCATGCCCCCAAGATGGGGCCTGCCGCGCCGGAAGCGAAGGCATCCGGCGCGGAGAAATCGGCCGCTCAGGCCTGGGTGGCGGCCAGCGCGGTGAGGTTGGCGATGCCGCGCGCGGTCACGCTCGGCACCAGCACGTGGATCGGCTTGTTCATGCCGAGCAGGATGGGGCCGAGCTGCAGCCCGTCCGCCGCCGCCTTGACCAGGTTGTAGGCGATGTTGGCGGCATCGAGGTTGGGCATCACCAGCAGGTTGGCGGAATCGGAGAGCGGGCTGTCGAGCACCGCCTTCTCGCGGATGGCCGGCACCAGCGCGGCGTCGGCGTGCATCTCGCCATCCACCTCCAGATCCGGCGCCTGCGCCTGGATCAGCTTCAGCGCCTCGCGCATCTTGCGGGCCGAGGGCGCGTTGCTGGCGCCGAAGGAGGAGTGGGAGAGCAGCGCCACCTTCGGCGTCAGGCCGAAGGCGCGCACCTGCTCGGCGGCGAGCAGCGTCATCTCCGCCACCTGCTCGGCGCTGGGCTCCACCAGCAGGTGGGTGTCGGCGAAGAACAGCGTGCCGGCGGGCAGGATGACGCCGGTGAGGGCATAGACGCGGCTGGCATCGGCGCGCTTGCCGATGACGTCGTGCGCCTGGTGCCAGTGGCGCATCCACTCGCCCTGGCCGCCGACGATGGCGGCATCGACCTGCCCCGTCTCCAGCAGCAGGGCGGCGGCGACGGTGGGGCGGGTGCGGACGAAGCGCTCGCAGGCATCGGGCGGCACGCCGCGGCGGCCGACCTTGGCGCGGTAGATATCGACCAGCGGCGCGAAGATGGCCGTGTCCTGCTCCGGGTCGAGCAGGCGGACGCTCTCGGCGAGGTCCATGCGCAGGCCCATGGCGCGCACCTTGGCCTCGATGACGGCGCGGCGGCCGATCAGCACCGGCTCGGCCATGCCGTCATCCAGCACGGACTGCACGGCGCGCAGCACGCGCTCATCCTCGCCCTCGCCATAGGCGACGCGCTTCGGCGCCTTGCGGGCGGCGAAGATGACGGGGCGCATCAGGTCGCCCGAGCGGTAGACGAAGCGCTCCAGCGTGTCCCGGTAGGCGGCGAAATCGGCGATGGGGCGGGTCGCCACGCCCGAATCCATGGCGGCGCGCGCCACGGCGGGGGCGATCTCCAGGATCAGCCGGGGGTCGAAGGGCTTGGGGATGATGTAGTCCGCGCCGAACACCGGCGCGGTGCCGCCATAGGCGGCCACCACAACCTCGGAGGCCTCGATGCGGGCGAGGCGGGCGATGGCTTCCACCGCCGCCACCTTCATCGCCTCGTTGATCGTGGTGGCCCCCGCATCCAGCGCGCCGCGGAAGATGAAAGGAAAGCAGAGGACGTTGTTGACCTGGTTGGCGTAGTCCGAGCGGCCGGTGGCGACGATGGCGTCCGGCCGCGCGGCGCGCACCGCCTCGGGCAGGATCTCGGGCTCGGGGTTGGCCAGCGCCAGCACCAGCGGGCGGGGGGCGAGCTTGCCCAGCCACTCCGCCTTCAGCACGCGCGGCGCGGAGAGGCCGAGGAACACGTCCGCCCCTTCCAGCACGTCGGCCAGGACGCGGGCATCGGTCTCGCGCGCGTAGCGGGCCTTGTAGGGGTCCATCAGCTCGGTGCGGCCGGCATGCACCACGCCCTTGATGTCGGTGACCGTGATGTTGTCCCGGCTCGCGCCCATCGCCACCAGCAGGTCGAGGCAGGCGAGCGCCGCGGCGCCGGCGCCGGAGGTGACGATCTTCGCCTCGGCCAGCGTCTTGCCCTGCAGCAGCAGGCCGTTGCGCACAGCGGCGGCGACGATGATGGCGGTGCCGTGCTGGTCGTCGTGGAAGACCGGGATCTTCATCCGCTCCCGCAGGCTCCGCTCGATCTCGAAGCACTCGGGAGCCTTGATGTCCTCCAGGTTGATGGCGCCGAAGGAGGGCTCCAGCACCGCCACCGCGTCGACGAATTTCTGCGGGTCCAGCTCATCGACCTCGAGGTCGATGGAATCGATGCCGGCGAATTTCTTGAAGAGGACGGCCTTGCCTTCCATCACCGGCTTCGAGGCCAGGGCGCCGATGGCGCCGAGGCCGAGCACGGCGGTGCCGTTGGTGATGACCGCGACCATGTTGCCGCGGGTGGTCATCTCATAGGCGGCGCGGGGATCGGCGGCGATGGCCTCGCAGGCGGCGGCGACACCGGGGGAATAGGCGAGCGCGAGGTCGCGCTGCGTGGCCATCCGCTTGGTCGCTTCGACACTGAGCTTCCCAGGGCGCGGCAGGCGGTGGTAGTCCAGCGCGGCCTTGCGGAAATCCTCGTCCATTGGCACCTCCGTGCCCCGGACGATGACGGAGCCGGAGCCTGTCCACAAGGACTGAAACCGGGTGGCAAGCGGGGCGAGCGAGTTAGGAAAAATATGCGGTCGAGAAGATTCGAACTTCCACGGGGTTGCCCCCACCAGCACCTCAAGCTGACGCGTCTACCATTCCGCCACGACCGCGTGTTGGACAGCAACAAGCTGGGGCGGGCATATAGCGGATGATCGCGGAGGCAGCAACAACCCCCATGACGTTTGATGTGGATATTTCGCCCGAAGCTGAAGCCGGCCCGGCGGCCACCGCCGGCCACGCCCCCGAATGGCGCGTGGCCGAGGGACTGACCGACTACCCCGCCGCCCTGGCGGAGATGCAGGCCCATGCCGCCGCCATCCGCGCCGAGGGCGCGCGCGAGCGGGTGTGGCTGGTGGAGCACCCGCCGCTCTACACCGCCGGCACCTCCTCGACGCCGGAGGGGCTGGTCGATGCCCGCTTCCCCGTCTACGCGGCGGGGCGGGGCGGGCAGTGGACCTATCACGGCCCCGGGCAGCGCACCGCCTATGTGATGCTCGACCTCAACCACCCGCATGGCGGCGTGCCGGCGCGCGACATCCGCGCCTATGTGCACGGGCTGGAGGAGTGGATCATCCGCGCCCTGGACCGCTTCAACGTGAAGGGCGAGCGGCGCGAGGGCCGCGTCGGCATCTGGGTGGCGGAGAAGGCGCCGGGCGGCTTCCTGGTGCGGGAGAACAAGATCGCCGCCATCGGCGTGCGCGTCACCCGCTGGGTGAGCTGGCACGGCATCGCGCTGAACGTGGAGCCCGATCTCTCGCATTTCGGCGGCATCGTGCCCTGCGGCATCCGCCAGCATGGCGTCACCAGCCTCGCCGCGCTCGGCCTGCCGGTCACCATGGCGGAGGCGGACAGCGCGCTGAAGGCCAGTTGGCAGGACGTTTTCGGCGGCGGGGCCGTGGCTTGAGCGGAACTTTACCTCAAATGGGGGATATTGCGCACTAGAATCGAGATTAATATGGGGCCTTACTGGGCTGTTCGGAGTTGGTGGCTGTTATGCTCGGCCGGAATGAAGTTCATGAAATCAAGAGTATATCGCTTGTTCTAGTTCTGGCTTCCGCGGTGCGTCGTCTCCTGGCCCCTTCCGCGACCCGCATCGCTCCCGTCCCTGCTGTCTTCGTTCCGGGCGGATGGTTCGCCGCAGCCTGATGCGCGGCCAGCCGCTTGCCGGGCGGCGCCCGCCGCGCCTCCAGCCAGGACCCTCCATGCCCATCGCTCCCTTGTATCCGCCTGATGTTCCCGCCATCGAGGGCCTGGTCGCCGAGCTGCTGAACCGGATCGGGTGCGGCGCCGCCCTGCTGCGGGCCGACGGGGCCGTCCTGCTGACCAACGCGCATCTGAACGCGATGCTCGGAGATGGCCTGCTGCTGCGGGAGGACCGGCTGGTGGCCGCCGCCCCGCGCAGCCAGGGGGCGCTGGACAGCATGCTGGCCATGCCGGACGTGCACGCCGGCACGGCATGGGAGACGAATTTCCTCGCCCTGCCGCAGCCTTCGGGCCTGCGGCCGCTGCTGTTGCGCGCCTGCCGCCTTCCGCCTGGCACCGTGCTGCCCGGCCAGCGTGGCGAGCAGGAGCGGGTGGCGACCTTGCTGCTCGTCTTCATGCCGGAGCAGGACCTGCCGAGCCCCGAACTGCCCCTGCGCATGATGGGGCTGACGGCGGCCGAGGCACGGCTGGCCGCGCAGGTCGGGCGTGGCGTGACGCCGGAGGAGGCCAGCCGGCAGCTCGGCATCACGGTGGGCACGGCGCGCTATGTGCTGAAGGTCGTCTTCGGCAAGCTCGGCGTCTCGCGGCAGAGCCGGCTCGCCCTCCTCACCGCCAGGCTGGCGGCGATGTCGGGGGGAGAATAGCGCCCGGCTGCCCGGCTCCGCCCCCCTTCCAGGCTGCGCCCAGGGGCGCGGCGCGTTGCGGCTTCCCCTTCATCATGCGATCATCGGATGAGTGCGGGAAGAGGAAAAACCGGGAATGTCAGCGAAGGCAGGGATGGGGCTGGGCGTGTCCATGGGCCGGGAGGCCGGGCTGTGAGCGCCGCGCTGGAACAGCAGGCCGCGACGCCGCGCTACCCCGCCATGGCCCTGGTCGGGTCCGCCGCCGCGCTCTTCGCTGCCGCCGGCGTGCCGGCGGACAAGGCCAGGGTGATGGCCGAGGTGCTGGTCGAGTCCGACCTGATGGGCCACATCACCCACGGCCTCGGCCTACTGCCCAAGTACATGGACGACGTCGTCGCCGGCGTGATGACGCTGGAGGGCGAGCCGGCGGTGCTTTCCGACCGTGGCGCCTGCCTGACCTGGGATGGCCGTGGCCTGCCGGGCGGCTGGCTGACCATGAAGGCGCTGGACATCGCCATGGAGCGGGTGAAGACCCATGGCACGGTGTCCATCGCCATCGGCAACAGCCACCATATCGGCTGCCTCGCCGTCTATCCGGCGAAGGCGGCGGCGCGCGGGCTGCTCTGCATCCTGCACAGCTCCGCCCCCGGCACGGCGAGCGTGGCGCCCTTCGGCGCCCGCCAGGGCGTGCTGGCGCCGGACCCGATGGCGGCCGGCTTCCCCACCGGCGGCACCCCCGTGGTGCTCGACATCAGCGCCTCCATCACCACCAACAACATGAGCCTGCGGCTGATCCGCGAGGGCAAGCGCTTCCCGCACCAATGGCTGCTGGACGCCGAGGGCAACCCGAGCGACGATCCCAACGTGGTGTTCCAGGGCGGCGCCATCCAGCCGGCCGGCGGGCTGGACCACGGCCAGAAGGGCTATGGCTGGGCCCTGCTGACCGAGGCGCTGACCCAGGGCCTGCCGGGCCATGGCCGCGCCGACGGCGCCCGCAACATGATGGCCGGCGTGTTCCTGCAGGTGATCGACCCCGAGGCCTTCGCCGGCCTGTCCGCCTTCGAGCGGCAGACCGGCCACACCGCCGCCGCCTGCCGCGCCGCGGCGCCGCGCCCCGGCATCGGCCGCGTGCGGCTGCCGGGCGAGAAGGGGCTGGCGCACCGCGACGATGCGCTGGAGCAGGGCGTGCCGCTGGCGCCCGGCATCATGGAGGGGTTGCGCCCGCTGGCCGAGCGGCACGGCGTCGCCCTGCCGGAGCCGCTGCCGGCCTGAGACGCGCCCGCCGGCCGATACGAACCAAGAAAAACGTCCAAGGAAGCCTGCCCCATGTCCCTCATCGACCTGAGCGCCAAGCGCCTGAACGGCCCCGTCATCCGCCTGCACCCGAATGACAACGTGGTGGTGGCGCGCATCCCCGTCGAGGCGGGCACCTCCATCCCCGGCGAGAACATCGTGGCGCGGGAGGCGGTGCAGGCGGGCTACAAGATCGCCACCCGGCACCTGCGCAAGGGCGAGCCGATCCTCAAGTACAACGTCACCATCGGCTTCGCGGCGGAGGACATGCCGGCCGGCACCATGCTGCACGGCCACAACATCACCTTCACCGAGTTCGACCGCGACTACGCCTTCTGCCAGGACTACGAGCCGCTGCAGATGGTGCCGGAGGCGGAGCGCGCCACCTTCCAGGGCATCGTCCGCGCCGATGGGCGCGTCGGCACCCGCAACTACATCGGCATCGTCTCCACGGTGAACTGCTCGGCCACCGTGGTGCAGAACATCGCCGACCACTTCACCAGCGAGCGCCTGGCGGAGTTCCCCAATGTCGACGGCGTCGCCGCCTTCACGCACCAGACCGGCTGCGGCATGGAGCTCTCCGGCGAGCCGATGCAGCTGCTGCGTCGCACGCTCGCGGGCTATATCCGCCACCCCAACATCGCCGCCGTGCTGGTCATCGGCCTGGGCTGCGAGCGCAACCAGATCACCGGGCTGATGCAGGAGCACGGCCTCGCCGCCAGCGACAAGCTGCGCCACTTCACCATGCAGGAGACGGGCGGCACCCGGAAGAGCATCGAGGCCGGCATCGCCGCGGTGCGCGAGATGCTGGTGGAAGCCAATCAGGTCACGCGGCAGACCGTGCCGGCCAGCCACATCATGGTGGGGCTGCAATGCGGCGGCTCGGACGGCTTCTCCTCCATCACCGCCAACCCGGCCCTCGGCCACGCCATGGACATCCTGACGCGCCATGGCGGCACCGCCATCCTCTCCGAGACGCCGGAGATCTACGGCGTGGAGCACACGCTGACGCGCCGCGCCGCCAACCGCGCCGTGGGCGAGAAGCTGATCGAGCGCATCCGCTGGTGGAAGGATGAGTACGCCGCCGGGCGCGACACCCAGATCAACGGCGTGGTCAGCCCCGGCAACCAGGCCGGCGGGCTCGCCAACATCTTCGAGAAGTCGCTCGGCTCCTCGATGAAGGGCGGCACCGGACCGCTGATGGAAGTCTACAAATACGCCGAGCCGGTGACGACGCCGGGCTTCGTCTTCATGGACAGCCCGGGCTTCGACCCGGTCTCCGCCACCGGGCAGGTGGCGGGCGGCGCCAATGTCATCTGCTTCACCACCGGGCGTGGCTCGATGTTCGGCTGCAAGCCGGCGCCCTCCATCAAGCTCGCCACCAACACGCCCATGTTCCGCCGGCTGGAGGAGGACATGGACATCAATTGCGGCGAGATCCTCGACGGCACCGCCTCGCTCCAGGAAATGGGGCAGAAGATCTTCGAGCACATCCTGCGCGTCGCCTCGGGCGAGAAGAGCAAGAGCGAAGATCTCGGCCTCGGCAAGCACGAGTTCGTGCCGTGGCAGATCGGCATCATGGGGTGACAGGGGAGGAAAGGCCGGGGGAAGGAATTCCCCCGGACCCCCATCTTTTTTCTGTCAGTTCGATGCGGCCTCGACCGTGCGCCAGATCAGGTCGAGGTCCTCGGGGCGGGCGAGGCGGTGGTCGCCATCCTTCACCAGCGTCACCCGCACATCCTCCGATACCAGCCGCGCGGCGATCTCGGGCGCCACCCGCCAGGGCACCTCGTTGTCGCGCATCCCGTGCAGCAGCCGCACCGGGCGCTCCACCGGGATGGGGCCGCCCATCAGCAGGTGGTTCCTTCCGTCCTCGATCAGCCGGCGCGTGATCGGCACCGGCGGGCCATAGGGGCTGGGCAGCTCCAGCACGCCCTCGCGCAGGATGGCGGCGCGCTGCTCCTCGCTGAAATGCGGCCACATCAGCGTCTCGGTGAAGTCCGGCGCGGCGGCGATGCCGACCAGCGCGTGCAGCCGCTCCGGCATCCGCCGCGCCATCAGCAGCGCGATCCAGCCGCCCATCGAGGAACCCACCAGCACCTGCGGCCCCTCGGTGAGCGCGGCGATGACCTCCGCCGCATCCGCCGCCCAGTCGCCGATGCAGCCCGCCGCGAAGTCGCCATCGCTGACGCCATGCCCGGCATAGTCGAAGCGCAGGAAGGCGCGCCCGGTGGCGGCGCAGCGCTCGCGCAGGTGCAGCGCCTTGCCCCCCTCCATGTCCGAGCGGAAGCCGGCCAGGAACACCACGCCGGGGCCGCGCCCGGGCAGCCGCGCCCAGGCCAGCTCCTCGCCCCGCGCGTTGCGCAGGCGCCCGGTTTCTTCCCGCGCGAGGCTCATGCGCGCGGCAGCCCCCGCTGCGCCAGGTTGCGCATCAGCGCGCCGAGGCCGAAGCGCCAGGGCGGGCAGGCATCGGTGCGGTCGACGATGTTCACCAGCGCGCCGAGGCGCGGGCTGGCGATGCGCACCACGTCGCCCACATGGTGGGTGAAGCCCATGCCGGCGGCGTCGCGGTCCTTGCTGGGCGAGAAGGGCGTGCCCAGGAACAGCGCCGCGCCGTCCGGATACTGGTGGTGCGGGTTCACCAGCTGGTCCACCAGCTCGGTGGGGTCGCGGCTGATGCTGCCCACCGGGCCGGTCTCGGCCAGGTGGAAGCCCTCCGGGCCGGTGATCTCCAGCGCGATCTCGGCGTTGCGGATGTCCTCCAGCGTGAAGCCGGCATCGAACAGGCGGATGGCCGGGCCGAGCGCGCAGGCGGCGTTGTTGTCCTTGGCGCGGCCGAGCAGCAGGGCGGAGCGGCCCTCCACGTCGCGCAGGTTCACGTCGTTGCCGAGGGTGGCGCCCAGGATGGTGCCGCGCGGGCTGATCGCCAGCACCACCTCCGGCTCCGGGTTGTTCCAGGCGGAGGCGGGGTGGATGCCGATATGCGCGCCCGAGCCCACCGCCGAGAGCGGCTGCCCCTTGGTGAACACCTCGGCGTCCGGCCCGATGCCCACCTCCAGGTACTGGCTCCACCAGCCACGGGCCAGCAGGTTCTCCTTGAGGCGCATCGCCTCCGGGCTGCCGGGGCGCAGCGCGGTGAGGTCCTCGCCGATGATGGCGCGGAACTCGGCGCGCACGCCCTCGGCCTGGGTGGCGTCGCCGCGGCAGCGCTCCTCGATCACGCGCTCGATCATCGAGCGCACATAGGTCACGCCGCAGGCCTTCAGCGCCTGCAGGTCGAAGGGCGCCAGCAGCCGGGCCGGGCCGCCGCCGGCCAGCAGGGCGGGCATGTCGATCACCACCGGCTCGCCGCGCGCCGCGATGGCGCCGATCGGGTCCTCGGCCGCTAGCCAGGCGCTGACGGTGCCGAAGGCGGGCGTCATGTCGAAGGCCTGGCCGCCGGCCAGGGCGATGGCCTGCGGGCCGTCGGCGCCCTCGATGCGCAGCGCGAAATGGCCTTCGCGCCAATCCTCGGGCAATGCCGTCGCGGTCTTGTTCATGCCAGTCCTCCCGTTGAGCCGGTGCGGCTTTGGTAAAGCCTTCCGCGCGCCCTGGCCACGGGGGAGAGCATGTCATTTCAGCGCGGGCAGCGCCTCCAGCAGCGCGGCGTGGAAGCGCGCCGGGTCCTGGATCTGCGGCGAGTGGCCGAGATCCTCGAAGCGCAGCAGCCGCGCGCCGGGGATGGCGTCGGCGGTGCGGCGGCCGAGCGTCTGGTAGTCGCCCAGGCGGCGGCGCACCTCCGGCGGCGCGGCGGCCTTGCCGATGGCGGTGTTGTCCCGCTCGCCGATCACCAGCAGCGTCGGCACCCGGATCAGCGGGAAGTGCTGCACCACCGGCTGGGTGAACACCATGTCGCTGGCCTGCGCCTGGTTGCGCAGCACCGCCTCGCGCCCCGGCCCGGCATAGAGCCCCGCCTGCATCTCCACCCAGCGGTCGTAGCGCGCCTCCCACTGGCCGGCGTAGTAGGTGTCGCGCTGGTAGGCGCGGATGCTGTCGGGAGTGGTGCGCTGCTCGGCCGCCAGCCATTCGTCGATGGTCTGGTGCGGCACGCCCATCGCCTCCCAGTCCTCGAGGCCGATCGGGTTGACCATCACCAGCGCCTCGGTCTCCTTCGGGTGCATCAGCGCGTAGCGCGCGGCCAGCATGCCGCCCATGGAATGGCCCATCACCACCGGGCGGCGGATTCCCAGCTCGGTGAGCAGCGCATGGGTGTTGGCGGCGAGCTGGTGCAGGCTGAACTGGTAGCCCTCCGGCTTGGCGGAGCGGCAGAAGCCGATCTGGTCTGGCACCACCACGCGCCAGCCGGCGCCGCGCAGCGCGTCGATCATCCCCTCCCAGGTGGCGCCGCAGAAATTCTTGCCGTGCAGCAGCACGATGGCGCGGCCGTTCGGGCGCTCGGGCTGGATGTCCATGTAGGCCATGGGCAGCGCCTGGCCCTGGCTGCGCAGCGTGAATTCCTGCACCGGGTGGGGGTAGTCGAACCCCTCCAGCCGGGCGCCGTAGCGCGGGCCTTCCGCCGTGCCCTGCGCCAGGGCGGCGGGCGGGGCCGACGCGGCGCCGAGGCCGAGCAGCAGGGTGAGCAGGGGAAGGGTCGCGCGCATCCGCATCCTTGGTCTTCTCCTCGGTCTTGCCCGGCAGCCTCGGGGTCGCCCCGGGATGTGGGGTGCGGCGTGACGGGCGGCGCCTCACTTTGCCGCCAGTGCCCTGCCGCCGCCCCGCGCTGCTGACAGCCGCCCGCCCAGGCGCTAATGCCGCGCCCATGACCGCCGACCGCGCCCCCGCCGTGCTTCAGGTGCTGCCCGCCCTCAAGGCCGGCGGCGTGGAGCGCGGCACCATCGAGATTGCCGAGGCGCTGGCGCGGGCCGGATTCCGGCCCCTGGTGGCCTCGGCCGGCGGGCGGCTGGTGCCGCAGCTGGAGGCGGTGGGCGCCCGCCACGTCACCCTGCCGCTGGACCGCAAGTCGCCCGCCGCGCTGCTGGCCAACGCCGGCGCGCTGCGGCGGCTGGTCGTGGCCGAGGGGGTGCGCATCGTCCATGCGCGCAGCCGCTTCCCGGCCTGGTCGGCGCTGTGGGCGGCGCGGCGGGCCGGTGCCCACTTCGTCACCACCTATCACGGCACCTACAATGAGGGCTTCCCCGGCAAGAGGCTGTACAACGGGGTGATGGCGCGCGGCGAGCGGGTCATCGCCATCAGCGATTTCATCGCGGCGCTGGTGCGGGCGCGGCACGGCGTGGGCGAGGACCGGCTGAGGGTCATCCCGCGCGGGGTGGATGTGCGGCGCTTCGACCCCGCGGCGGTGGCGCCCGCGCGGGTGGCCGCGCTGCGCGCCGCCTGGGGCGTGCCGGAAGGCCGGCCCGTGCTGCTGCTGCCCGCCCGTATCAGCCGCTGGAAGGGGCAGGGGGTGCTGCTGGAGGCGCTGGCGCGGCTGCCCGCGCCGCGCCCCTTCGCCATCCTGGCCGGCGACCCCGGGCGCGGCGCCTATGATGCCGAACTGCGCGGCCGCCTCGCCGCGCTCGGCCTCGCGGGCGACGCGGTGCTGCCCGGCCCCGGCGACGACATGCCCGCCGCCCTGCTGCTGGCCGACATCGTGCTGCACGCCTCGACCGACGCGGAAGCCTTCGGCCGCACCGTCATCGAGGCGCAGGCCATGGCGCGGCCGGTGATCGCGGCCGATCTCGGCGGCCCGCGCGAGACGGTGCAGGAGGGCGAGACCGGCTGGCGCGTGCCGCCCGGCGACACGGCGGCGCTGGCCGCCGCCATCGGCCGCGCGCTGGCCCTGCCGGCCGGGGCGGC